>JBOICD010000390.1:0-3750 GCA_050739855.1 Pseudomonas sp. | reverse complement strand
ATCGCGCCCTGGACCTGGCCACCTTGCTCCCGGAGAAATTCGGCAAGGCCGACTATGTGTTTGCCGCCAACCCGTCTCGCCGCGTTGAAGAAGGCAGCAAGGACGACGCCTACAGTTACATCCGCCCGCTGATGACCATCAGCCCCAGCGCCATCAAGCTTGGCCTGCCGGTGAACATCGACTTTGGCGCCAACGACACCGGCGCACTGGCTGACGAGTTGTTGCAGGACAAGTACCGCAACGCCACCGTTTATACCGCCTGGTCCCATGGTTACCTGCCCGAGCTGATCAATACCGTGGCCGGCAAGGCCCTCGGAGAGAAGCGGGTGATCACCGAGGACTGGGATGGCGGCGATTTTGACTCGCTGTATGTCCTGACCCTGACCTGGCACGAGGGTAAGGCCAGTCTGCTTAGCCGCAACTACAAGCAAGGCCTGGATAACGGCGCGCGCACCTGCCCGAGTTGATCGGCGAGGCGTTCAGGGGGTGTGCAACGCCGGGACTTTGGCGATCTGCTCCCGCGCGTGCTGGGAAAGCAACTGCAACAGGTCGTCCAGCGTATGCGGATGACTTTCGTTGGCGCGGGTCAGCGCATACAAGGTAATCGGCAGTGGCGGGTTCAAGGGGCGCACGACTGTGTGCTGTGAGCCCAGGGCGGTGAACGGGTCGATCAATGCCAACCCGGCGCCTGCCTCGACCATGGCCCGGGCCAGGGAGTAGGTCTGCACACGAATGCCTATGCGCGGTGCTGGCTCAAGGTTTTTCAGATAGTTGTTCACCTGCGCCGCCAGTGGGTCGCTGCTGCTCAGGCCGATCAATGCCGCGCCGGCCAGGGCGTCGACCGTCAGCGGCAGGCCGTGGCTTTCTTCGCTCCAGTAGCCTGTCGGCGCCAGCGCCACCAACACACCATGGGCCAGTGGCTGGACATTCAGACCGGGATGCTCGGGGTGGCGCAAGGTCAGGGCAACATCGATTTCGCGCATCAACAACTGTTGCACCAGCTCGCGGCTGTGGTAACTGGACAGCTCGCATTCTGAGTGCGGATGACGCTCCGCCCACTGGCTGATCACCGCTGGAAACAGCGACAGGGCCAGTGCCGGCGTGGCGCCGATGCGCAGGTTGATGCCTGGCTGGCGGCGCAGGCTGGCGGCCAGGCGGCGTACGCCTTCGACGCTGTCGCTGACTTTGTCCACCTCGCGTTCCAGGGCCAAGGCCTCCGGGGTGATCTGCAACTTGCCGCGCACCCGCAGGAACAGCGGGAAACCCAGTTGTGCTTCAGCGTGCTGGAGAATCTTCGACACCGCAGGCTGGGTGACGTGCAGTAGCTGCGCCGCACCGCTGATCGAGCCGGTCTGGCGGATGGCCTGGAACACTTCGATGTGACGCAAACGCATGCTTGACCCCATAACCTTTGTTTATGGCCGGTGCATTTTTATTCATTATCCGGCGGCTGTCATCGGTCCTAACCTGAACGCCTTCGGATTTGCGGATGAAAGCACATGGCACAGCGGGTAACGGTCATTGGTGGGGGCGTCATCGGTCTGGCAACAGCCTATGCCCTGGTGCGCGAAGGCTTTGCAGTAGACCTGATCGAAGCGCGCGAGAGCCTGGCTGAGGGCACCAGCTTTGCCAATGGCGGGCAATTGTCCTACCGCTATGTGTCGCCGCTGGCCGATGCCGGTGTACCGCTGCAGGCCCTGGGCTGGTTACTGCGCAGCGACTCGCCGCTCAAGCTGCGGCCACGTCTGGACCTGGCTCAGTGGCGCTGGTTGGGGGCCTTCATGGCTGCCTGCCGGACTTCGGTCAACCGCAGCAATGCCGCTCACTTGCTGCGCCTGGCCCTGCACAGCCAGACCATTCTGACGCAGTGGCGTGAGGTCGACCGGTTGGGTGATTTTGCCTGGCGGCGCAACGGCAAGCTGGTGACTTTCCGTAATCCGGCCAGTTTCGCCCAGGCTCGCCGCCACCTGCTCGATCCGCAGGGGCAGCAGGTGCTCGATGCCGCCGAAATCGCCGCGCTGGAGCCGGCTCTGGCCAATGCGCCGTTCATTGGCGGTGTGTTTACCGCCGATGAAGAAGTCGCCGATTGCCATCGCTTCTGCCTGAGCTTGGCCGAGCGCTTGCAGGCCTCCGGTCGCTGCCGGCTGATGCTCGGTCAGCGTGTCACCGCCATCCGTCATGCTGACGGCATGATCCAGACATTAGAATTGGGTGAGCAGCACATGGCAGTGGAGCGCCTGGTGCTGTGCGCCGGGCACCGCAGCGCCAGTCTGGGCCTGCCGGGCCTGCAACTGCCGGTCTATCCGCTCAAGGGCTACAGCCTCACCGCGCCGATCCTGGCGGGGCAGCAGGCGCCGGAGGTGAGCATCACCGACTACGACCGCAAGATTGTCTATGCGCGCCTTGAGGATCAACTGCGCGTTGCCGCCATGGTCGATATCGTCGGCTTCGACGAGTCCCTGGACCCGCTGCGGCTGGCCAGTATGCGCCAACTGGCGGTCGCAACCTTGCCCGATGCCGCTGATTACGCACATGCCCGGGAGTGGGCGGGTATGCGTCCGGCGACCCCCAGTGGTGTTCCCCTGCTCGGCGCGACACGCTACTGCAACCTCTGGCTCAACCTCGGTCATGGCGCCCTCGGTTTCACCCTGGCTTGCGCCAGCGCTGCACTGCTGGCCGAACTGCTCGCCGGCCGCGCGCCGTCGATCGACTTGCACGGGCTGTCCCCCCGGGCCGCCTGACCTTCACAAAAACAACAACCGCAAGGAGTGTCCCGATGTCGATAACCCGTTTGCACAGTAACGAGCGCTTGAGTGCCGCAGCCCTGTCGCTGTTGTTCGCTCATTCGGCGTTGGCAGATACGCCGCCACTCTCCGGCACCCTGAAGAAGATCGCCGACTCTCGCAGCATCACCCTGGGCTATCGGGACTCCTCCATTCCTTTTTCTTATATCGGCGACCATAGCGGCAAGCCCATGGGCTACTCGGTCGACCTCGCCGGAGAAGTCGTCAAACATCTGCAGAGCAAGCTGGCAGTGCCGCAGTTGAACGTGCGTTACAACCTGGTCACCTCGCAAACGCGGATTCCGCTGGTGCAGAACGGCACGGTCGACCTGGAGTGCGGTACCACCGGAGTCACCGCCGAGCGGCAGAAGCAGGTGGACTTCTCCTATGGCTTCATTTTCGTCAAGGGCCAGCTGTTGACCAGGAAGGGCAGCGGCATCCAGGGGCTGGACGATCTGAAGGGCAAGAATGTGGTCAGCACTGCGGGCACCACCAATGAGAAGTACCTGAAGAACTACAACCTGGAGCACAACCTCGGTGCCTTTGTGATCAGTACCAAGGATCATGGCGAGGCGTTCATGATGCTTCAGTCCGGCCGGGCCGCCGCGTTCTATATGGATGACGCGCTGCTCTATGGCGAGCGGGCCAAGGCGCGCGATCCGCATGATTGGGTGGTGGTGGGTGAGGCGCAGTCACGGGAGATCTACAGCTGCATGGTGCGCAAGGGTGATGAACAGCTGCTGGCAGCGGTCAACGAGGCGCTGGCGGATGTCTACCGCAGCGGCAGGATCGAGGGCATCTACAAGCGCTGGTTCGAGCAGCCGATTCCGCCCAAGGGGTTGAACCTGGAGTTTCCGATGACCAGTGAACTGAAGGGCTTGATTGCCAAGCCGTCGAGCGAGCCGGTGCAGTAAAAGCGAGTCACACGGTGGGAGCGGGCTTGCCCCGCGATTGCGGTGTGTCAGTC
>JBOICD010000389.1:0-3750 GCA_050739855.1 Pseudomonas sp. | reverse complement strand
CATTCTGTTGCGCCGTTCTGCCGAGCAGAGCAATACCTTGATCGCGCTGTACAGCATTACCCGTGGCAACAAGCGTGCTTACTTGCATGTCGAGCAGTTTGTCGCCGAGGCGCCCCTGGGGGAACTACTGCCAACACCGGCCACAGTAATGCGCGAACTGCTCGACACCGGCAAGCTCGACTACCCTGACCTGAACGGTGAGCCACCCGAAGCCTGGGTAACCTTGATCGGACGTAGCTTGAAGAACAATACCACCTTGCGCGTGAGCCTCAGTGGCGCCCAGGCCGAGGCCTGGCGTGAGCAACTGGTCAAGGCCGGGGTGCTTGCGGCCCGGCTGGAGGTGGGCGAAGCCCAAACCGACGGTTTCCACGTCGAACTGATACGTTGATCGAGATGCATGATGCCCAACAATGACCGCCTGCTAGTACAAATTATCTTGCTGGCCCTGCTCGGCGCTGGTCTGTGGGTGATGGCCCCGTTCATGTCGGCGCTGCTCTGGGGGGCGATCCTGGCGTATGCCAGCTGGCCGCTGATGCGCCTGTTGACCCGTTTGCTGGGCGGTCGCGAAACCCTCGCCGCTGGCCTGTTGACTACCTTGTGGATACTGCTGGTGGCGCTGCCGCTGGTATGGCTGGGTTTTAACCTGGCCGATCATGTTCGCGATGCCACTGCATTCGTGCGTGACGTCCAGGTTGACGGTCTACCGGATGCGCCGGACTGGCTGGCAGGCGTACCGCTGGTGGGCGAACGCCTGGTGCGTATGTGGAACACAATTGATCAACAGGGCGCCGCCTTGTTGACCACAATCAAGCCCTACCTGGGCCAGGTCGGTAACTGGTTGCTGGCGCGTAGCGCGCAGATTGGCAGCGGCATGCTCGAGCTGACCTTGAGTCTGGTGTTCGTGTTCTTTTTCTACCGCGATGGTCCACGTCTGTCAGCGTTTGTCCTGCGCTTGCTGGATCGGCTGATCGGCGAGCGCGCCGAGTATTACCTGGGTCTGGTCGCCGGCACGGTGCAGCGGGTGGTCAACGGCGTGATCGGTACTGCGGCGGCCCAGGCAGTCCTGGCGCTGATCGGCTTCCTGATCGCGGGTGTGCCGGGGGCGCTGGTCCTGAGTATTGTCACTTTCATGCTCAGCCTGATCCCCATGGGCCCGCCACTGGTCTGGGTTCCGGCCACGGCCTGGCTGGCTTGGCAGGGTGAGTACGGTATGGCGGTGTTTCTCGGGATCTGGGGCACGTTCATCATCAGCGGCGTCGATAACGTGCTCAAGCCCTACCTGATCAGTCGGGGTGGCAACCTGCCGTTGGTGATTGTGCTGCTGGGGGTGTTTGGCGGCTTGCTGGCCTTCGGTTTCATCGGCCTGTTCATTGGTCCGACGCTGTTGGCTGTCGCTTATAGCCTGTTGCTGGATTGGTCGCGCAGCGAGCCGGTGGCGCCGCCGCGTCCCTGATCCGCGTGCTGCTCAGAGCTGAGGGGCGGTGTTTTTCACCACCGCCAGCTCCGGGTGCGCAACCAGCTTATCGATATGCAGCTCGTCGTTGTTCATCCAGGTCTCGGTCAGCACCCGGTAATGCTCCATGTCGCGGCAGCGCATGCGCAGGCTGTAGTCGAAATGGCCGCTGATCAACTGACAGTCGAAGACCTGCGGACAGGCGTTCACACAGGCTTCAAACGCCTTTTGTGCCGCGCGCCCACTCTGATTGGACAAGGCCACCAGCACCAGCAACGACAACCCGGGCGACACCTTCTGCACATCGATGATCGCGCTATAGCCGCGAATCACCCCGCGTCGTTCCAGCTTGCGCACGCGCTCAAGGCAGGGGCGGGGAGTCAGGTGCACCAGCGAGGACAGTTTCTCGTAAGTGATGCGCCCGTCATGGCGCAGCACTTCGATGATTGCTTCGTCGATCCGGTCCAGCGGTGGCGCGGCGTGTGGGCTGTTGACCTTGGTATCCATACAGGTTCGGCTTCACTTCAAGCGGTGGGTGACGCTGAATATGGTACGACCTTCCTTGGTCAGCGTCTGTACCCCATTGAACAGCCGAACCCGTTCGGGTTCAGGCGCTTTTCTTGCGGGTGTCGGCAAGCGGCTGGCGCAGTAAGGCGAACAGGTCCTTGGGATTGGCAAGCTCTGGTACCAGTGCAAGTTCATGACCGATGTTCAGCGCCTTGGCGACATCGAGCACATAGCGCAGGGCCGAGTAGTCTTCCAGGGCAAAACCAACCGAGTCGAACAAGGTCACCTGATCAGCACTTTCGCGGCCAGGCGCCTGGCCATTGACCACTTGCCAGAACTCCGTGGTCGGCGAGTCGGCGGGCATTTGCTGGATCTCGCCTTCGACACGGCTTTGCGGTTCGTATTCGACGATCACCCGCGCGCGCTCGACGATGTCCCGGTGCAGTTCGGTCTTGCCCGGGCAATCACCGCCGACGGCATTCAGATGCATGCCTGGCTCGATCATGTCCGGGGTCAGGATGGTGGCGAAGGCCTTGTCGGCGGTCACTGTGGTGACGATATCGGCGCCGCGTACCGCTTCGGCCACGGAACCGGCGATGCTTACCCGCAGCTGCGGGTAAGCGCCAAGGTTGGCGACCAGCTTGGCGCTGGCCTTGGGATCGAGGTCGTACAGGCGGATTTCTTCGATACCCAGCAATGCATGGAAAGCCAGGGCCTGGAACTCGCTTTGTGAGCCGTTGCCGATCAGCGCCATGCACCGGCTGTCTGGACGGGCGAGGTAGCGGGCAGCCAGGGCTGAAGTGGCGGCGGTGCGAATGGCGGTGGTCAGGGTCATTTCACTGAGCAGCACCGGCGCGCCGGTATCAACGTCGCCGAGGGCGCCGAAAGCCATCACTGTGAGCATGCCGCGCTGGGTGTTCTTAGGATGACCGTTGACGTATTTGAAGGCGTACAGGTTGCGGTCGGACACCGGCATCAGCTCGATCACGCCATCGGGCGAGTGGTTGGCCAGGCGCGGGCATTTTTCGAAGTCGTGCCAACGCAGGTAGTCCTCACGAATGTACTCGGCCATTTCGCTGATGCAGGTGCTCAGGCCTTTACGGGCAACCAGGCGGCTGAGGTCAGTCACATCGATATAGCGGGTCATGATGAATTCCTTTGTTATTGGCATCGAGGCACGTATTCGGGGGCAGTGTGCCTATTGTCGATGCAGCGCCGGGTATATCTCGGCTGAAGCGCGGCGGGTGCTCAGCGACTTCAGCTGAAATATGCGGTTTGACAGCGGAATCGGCTGTTTGGGTTCGGGCGATGCCACCACCTTCCTCAGTCAGACCCTGACCCATGCCGACATAGACTGGGAGGGCGGCCATGAACCCGCGCAAAACGCTGCCCTTGCTGCTCTACATCCTGTTTTAGCTGGTGCCGATCTACTACCGAAATGGCGTATGGCGCCGTCACCCAAAGGGCCGTACTGGGAGGAGGGCATGAAGCTGGGGTATCAGGATGCTGGGTCCTGGACCTTCCTAAAATCGACCCTGGAGAAACAGCGTCTGGCGGCCTGGCTGTATGCCCAGTTCGTCACCTCCAAGGCCCAGGCGACTAGCGCGCCCAAGCTCAATCCGGAGCGCGATGCCCAGTACTGGTTCGACCAGCCCGGCGCACCGAAGCCGAAGCTGGCCAACGAGAAGCCCAAGGGTGAGACCGTCAGCTACAGCGAACTGCTCAAGTCTTGGGAGGCGGCACGTAACTGAAAGCATCGCGGGGCAAGCCCGCTCCCACCAATGATACCC
>JBOICD010000388.1:0-3805 GCA_050739855.1 Pseudomonas sp. | reverse complement strand
CCACAGGGTAGGAGCGGGCTTGCCCCGCGATGAGGTTGTTACTGTGCGATGGTTTTGATCGAAATCCCGCGCTCGAGCGGCGTCGAGCGCCCGTAGATATCCTCGAAGCGCTCGATATCGTCTTCACCCAGGTAGCTGCCCGATTGCACCTCGATAATCTCCAGCGGAATCTTGCCCGGGTTGCGCAGGCGGTGCACCGAGGCGATCGGGATGTAGGTGGACTGGTTCTCGGTGAGCAGGAAGACGTTCTCGTCGCAGGTCACCTCGGCTGTGCCCGACACCACGATCCAGTGTTCGGCGCGGTGGTGGTGCATCTGCAGCGACAGGCAGGCCCCCGGCTTGACGGTGATGTGCTTGACCTGGAAGCGCCCACCCATGTCCACCGAGTCGTAGGAGCCCCACGGCCGGTACACCTCACAGTGGTTCTGGGTTTCGCTGCGGCCCTGTTCGTTGAGGGTGTTGACCAGCTGTTTGACGCCCTGGACCTTGTCCTTGTGGGCAATCATCATGGCGTCCTTGGTCTCGACCACGACGATGTTCTCAAGGCCAATCACCGACACCAGCTTGCCGTTGCCGTGGATCATGCAGTTGCGGCTGTCCTGGACCACAACGTCGCCCTTGGTGACGTTGCCGTTGCTGTCTTTCTCGTGCACCTCCCACAGCGACGACCAGCAGCCGACATCGCTCCAGCCAGCACTGAGCGGTACCACACAGGCGCGCTGGGTTTTTTCCATCACCGCGTAGTCGATGGAGTTGTCCGGGCAGCAGGCGAAGGTGGCGGCGTCGATGCTCAGGTTATCGCCGTCTTCCTCGCTACGTTCCAGGGTCAGCAGGCAGGTGTCGTAAATGTCCGGGTCATGCTTTTTCAGCGCTTCGAGGAAGCGGCTGGCACGGAACAGGAACATGCCGCTGTTCCAGAAATAACCACCGGCCTGGACGAACTCCTTGGCGCGTTTTTCATCCGGCTTTTCGACGAACTGGGCGACCCGGCTGACACCTTCGGGCAGCAGCGCATCCTGGCTCGATTTGATGTAGCCATAGCCGGTTTCCGCTTTGGTCGCCGGCACACCGAACAACACCATCTCGCCACGCTCGGCAGCCACCGTGGCCAGGGCCAGGGCGCGTTGCAGGGCTTTCTGGTCGTCGATCACGTGGTCGGCCGGCAGCACCAGCATCAGCTCGTCACGGCCTTCATTGAGCAGTTTCATCGCCGCCAGCGCTACCGCCGGTGCGGTGTTGCGACCGAACGGTTCAAGGAGGATGGCCTGGGTTTGCAGTTTCAGGTTACTCAGCTGTTCGTTGACGATGAATTTGTGGTCCTTGTTGCAGACCACGATTGGCGTGTCCATGCCTTCGAACACCAGGCGTGAGAGGGTTTGCTGGAACAACGTGTGTTCACCGGTCAGGGCCAGGAACTGCTTGGGGAATTGTTTGCGCGACAGCGGCCACAGACGCGAACCGCTACCGCCGGACAGGATGACTGGAATCATGAGTGTTCTCCGAAGATTGAAAGGGGCAGTTGATTAACGGGTCGATACCGGGCGCTTGACCCAGACCGGCGACAGGTTGCTGCCGGATCCGGTGACGTAGAGCACCGCTGCTTCGCCGCGCTCCAGAGCCACCGGCTTCAGATCGCTGACTTTCTTGTCGCCTTCATACAGGGCCAGGCTGACCTTGACCGGGTTGATCTCGCGCTCGCCCCGGGCCTTGGCGGCCACCGGCTTGACCACTTCGGTCTTGCCGTCGGCAGTTTTCAGGGTCAGGGCCTGGTCGCTGAGGTTCTGCACCCGCACCAGGGATTTCTGTTTGTTCTTGAACGGCGGTTCCTCGACCAGTTGCGGGGCGCCCGAGGCGTTGTTGACCAGGGTGTAGTAGTGGTCGGAAGCGAGCTTGACCGGCAGGCTGTGGCTGCCGAGTCTGGCGCTGTAGTCGCCCTGGGGCATGAAGCTGAAGTCGCTGCTGGCTTGCGCCGCCACGTCGTTGATCTGGGTGTTGCCGACGCTGGCGCTGACCGCCTGGTTGCCGGCGTTGTAGATGCGCACGAAGGTCGAGCCTTTCGGCGCACTCGGGCCGTACAGGGCGGCATCGGCGCCGGCCCAGGCCTGCAGCGAGAGCAGGCTCATGCCGGCGGTCAGGGCCAAGGCTTTGGCAATACGAAGCTGGGTGGTCATGTGCGTTACCTCTCAGTGTTGCGTCCGATTGGACGACAGGGCCAGGTCATGATTGGCATTACGGGTTTTTTTCAGCTGGGCGATCCACTGCGGATCGAAGTCGCTGAGGTCGTTTTTCATTGGCAGATAACGTTCCGGGAACTCCCAGATCAGCACTTGCGGGGCGCTGTCCTTGAAGGCGTCGCTCTGCAGGTACTTGAGCATCGGCAGCAGCGGGCCATGGCCGTCTTCGGCGTAATTGACCACGTCGCTGCGCAGTGCCTGCTGCAGCGCACCGAGGAAGTTCCAGTTGGGGTTGGCGCTGTAGCTGGTGCCGATCAGCGCTACCGGGATTTCGTTGTCGGCGAACAAGGCGTCGCCACTTTCACCTTCAGCGGCAGCCGGGCGGGTGCTGCGCTTTTGCAGGGTGTCCGGCGGTGGCAGCAGGTTGCTGAACAATGGATCGAGTGGCAGGAAGTTGGTCAGGTCACCTTTGTAGGGTGCGCTCTGGCGCTGTTCGGTGATGAACTGCTGCGGTTCGCCGTTGAGCAGGTTCTGACGGCTGACGGCTTCGGCCAGATGCTGGGCGACCACCTCGGCGCCCAGTGGTGTCCAGTGCGTGTCGGTGCGCAGGAACACCTGGCCACGGGCCTTGGCGCTCTGCAGCGGGGTCAGCAGGTCGGGGGCGAAGACCCCGGCCTGACGGGCCTGGGCATGGAACTCGTTGTACAGGTCAGCGTGCAGGCTGGCCGGGGTCTGATCGCCGAGGTACTCGCTGTACAGGCGTGCCTTGGCCGGCACGATCGCCAGCACCAGCTGCACGCCGCGCTGTTGCAGGGTGTCGCGTACGCCGCGGATCAGCGCCAGGTTTTCCTGTTCGAACTGATCGCTGTTGGCGACCGGCTTGAATTCCTCGTCGCTGAACAGCCACTGCTCGCGGCCCAGCACCACGCCGGGGCGGCCTTCGTTGAACAGTTTGAAATCCAGCGCCGCCCACAGGTTGGTGCCGATGCGCTTGAGCGGGAACTGCTCGTCGTAATGGGTCTCGGCGGCTTTGGCCAGCTTGCCGTCGAGCACGCTCATCTGTGCGGTGCGCTGGAAGCTGCCCAAGCCACCCAGCGACCAGATACCCAGGCCCAGGAGCAGGGCGAGGAACAGCACGGAATAGAGTTTGCGTAATGATCGGGTCATGGTCGGCTCACTCAGAACTGGAAGTAGAGAAACGGCGAGTAGCTTTGCGCCGAGAGCTTGAGGATCGAGGCGACGAACAGCAGCAGCACCAGGGTGCGGGTGGCGTACAGGCCCCAGTCCAGGCTCAGGCTGCCATCGGCATGCACGGCCACCGGGCTGGCCTTGGGCGCAGGCCTGGCGTTGCGGTAAAAGTCGCGCAGGCCGAAGAACGCCAGGGTCGCGTAGGCCAGCAGCAGGGTGGCTACTTGCAGGCCGGTGAGGTTGGCGCGGTTGAGCTCGGACAGCTGCCAGTCGGCGAAGCTGAACATGGCGCCGTACATGCGTGCGGCGACGTCGAGGTTTTCGGCGCGGAAGATCACCCAGCCCATCACCACCAGCAGGAAGGTGAAGGCCCATTTGACCGGGTTGAAGCGCTGCGGGTTGGTGTCCAGGCCCAGGGCTCGCTCGATGGCCAGCCACATGCC
>JBOICD010000387.1:0-3808 GCA_050739855.1 Pseudomonas sp. | reverse complement strand
CTGATCGTAAAGTTGCCGGCCATCCGCGAGCGGACGGATATTGAAACAGTCATTAACAAGATTCTTGCCCAGCAGTCAAATGGCAGCCATTATTCGGTCGCACCGGATGTGATGCAATTATTGAAGCTGCATAACTGGCCTGGAAACTTTCGCCAGTTAACCAATGTGCTGCGTACTGCCATCGTGATGGCGGGCACCGATGATCAGATCCAAAAAGAACATCTTCCGGATGATTTTTTTGAAGATATTGCCCTGTTGCAAACTACGCTGGCGCATCAAAACACCAGCCGCTTCATTGCCAGTGGCAGCAACCTCGAGGAGATGGAGATATCAGCCATCCAGAAGTCCCTCGAAATCAACAACGGCAATGTCGCTGCCACGGCGCGTGCGCTCGGCGTGTCCCGTAATACCATCTACAGAAAAATTTCCGTTCCGAAATGATCTGGAACGCCTGCGTCGCGTTCAGCGCGCAGATGGCTTCCCGCTGCGTACATCGCAGTTTCTCCAAGCCGGTGCTGTGATGCTGCGCAAATTGTTCAGCCATATTGCCACACACTGCGGATGGCGCTGCGCAGCGCTGCGAGGATCAACGGGTCAGACACCGTATGAGTTCCCGTGTTTACCCATTGCACGTCGGCATGAGGCATAAACCGTTTAAGGCGTAGAACATTCTCGGGTGGGCAAATCCAGTCATGGGTGCCATGAACAATCACGGTGGGCACGTCGAATGAAGCCCGGGCCAGCCGAAATATTGTGCGCTCGCTTAAAAAGCAGTTCTGCGATAAATAATGCGCCTGCAAACGGTACTTGGCTACCGCGTGGTCCAGGTGGTCCGGGTTTGCTGGTTTGGGCATGGCGGCCGTACCGGTCATGGCCTGCATGATGGCATCTTCGTATTCCTGCCAGCGTTGGGCTGCCATCTGGATTTCGGGTGGTGTGCCATTTTGAAACACCGCTGTCAAATACTGAAGCACATTCGCCTTTTGCCGCGACGTCCAGCCTCGGGTTAAAGCCTGCCAAGCCTCGGGCACCAAGGCCACCAGATCCTGAAAAAACCACTTCATTTCGCGCTGGCTGGCCAGAAAAATTCCTCTCAACACCAGGCTGCTGACGGACTGTGGGTGGGTGCCGGCATACGCGATGCCCAGCGCGCTGCCCCATGAGCCGCCTACCACCGACCAGCGGGCAATTTGCAGAGACTCGCGCAAGGCCTCCAGATCTGCCAGCAGCGCTGTGGTGGTGTTGTGGGCCGTCTCTCCTGATGGCAGGCTTTTCCCGGCGCCGCGCTGGTCCAGCAAGATTACCCGTTGAGTTGAGAGGTCAAACCAGTCGAGCATGGCGGGTGTGCACCCACTGCCCGGACCCCCATGCAACACGACACTTGCCGGGCCCGAGGCGTTGCCGTGTCCGGAAAAATAAAGACGGTGACCATTGCCCACCGCCAGGTAGTTTCCCTGTGACAAAGGGGCTGACGGTTGCGGCATGGAAGTTGCTGTTCTATGGGGGTTGTTTTGCTGGTCATTAATGGTTGTTAATGACGGTGAAGCAACGATGTGCAACAGTTAAATTCAAAATATTGGAGATGATTATGACCTGGAGCAAGCCTGCTTTCACGGATATGCGGTTCGGTTTCGAAATCACGATGTATATCGCGAACCGTTAATTTTTGGTGACTTCATGTGCGGCGGTTGCTGTGTCGGCCACCGCACTTTTTAATCAACCAACCGCAATTGAATTGTGAAAATAATCGTATTAGGGTCCGCGGCCGGCGGTGGGTTTCCCCAATGGAATTGCAATTGTTTCAATTGTGATGGCTTGCGTCATGGCTCCCTGAAATCGCGTGCCAGGACGCAGTCCTCCATCGCGGTGTCCGGCGACGGGGAATCCTGGGTGTTGATCAATGCATCGCCCGATATCCTGACCCAGATTCGCCAGACGCCCGCTCTTCAGCCGGGCCGGCAGGCGCGAGACACCGGCATCGCCGCGGTGATGTTGATGGACGCGCAGATTGACCACGTCACGGGTTTGCTCATGTTGAGAGAAGGCAAGCCGATTCCCCTGTACTGCACGGCATCGGTATGGAGTGACCTCACCACGGGATTGCCTCTGGTATCGGTTCTGTCCCATTTTTGCGGCGTCCAGTGGCATCCTGTACCTGTCAGCCAGGAGCGGGGCGAGACGCTTGAAATTCCCGGTATCACCGGCATTCGATTTACATCCTTTCCCTTGTCGAGCAAGGCACCGCCCTATTCACCCCACAGGGAAAATCCTCATCCAGGCGACAACCTCGGCCTGGTCATGGAAAGCCTGGCAACGGGAAAAAAGGTGCTTTATGCCCCCGGTTTGGGAAAAATTGACGGAGAAGTTGAAGCGCTAATGCGCAGCATGGACTGTCTGCTGGTCGATGGCACGTTCTGGAGTGCCGATGAAATGATCAAACTGGGTTTCTCCACAAAAGAGGCAAGCGACATGGGGCATCTGCCGCAATCGGGGCCGGGCGGAATGATCGAACACCTGGATGCCATGCCGGCGTCCAGGAAAATATTGATTCATATCAACAATACCAACCCCATCCTGAATGAAAACTCGGAGCAGCATCACGCATTGCTGCAGCATGGAATTGAACTCGCCCACGATGGAATGGAGATCACGCTGTGAGTGCCGCCAATGAATCCCGAAACGCTGAAGACCTGCCCTGGAGCAGGGACGAATTCAGGGAGCAGCTTTTTTCCAGGGAAGTTTTTTATCACATACATCATCCATTTAATATCAGGATGAATAAAGGGGAGTTGACTCCCGCGCAGATCCGGGTGTGGGTGGCCAACCGGTTTTACTATCAGATCAATATTCCCCAGAAAGACGGCGCCATACTGTCAAATTGCCCCGACCGCGAAACCCGGCGGCAATGGATTCTGCGCATCCATGACCACGATGGTCATGGCGAGGATGCCGGCGGGATTGAGGCATGGGTACGTTTGGGCGAGGCCGTGGGCATTCCCCGTCATGAATTGTGGTCCCTCTGCCATGTCGTTCCTGGCGTGCGCTTTGCGGTGGACGCCTATGTCAACTTTGCCCGGAGGTCTTCGTGGCAGGAGGGTGTCTGTTCCTCTCTGACCGAGATGTTCGCTCCGAAAATTCACAAGGAGCGGCTGGCAAGCTGGCCTTCGCACTATCCCTGGATCGAATCGTCCGGCCTGCAGTATTTCCGCAGTCGCATTTCACTTGCGGAGCGCGACGTGCTGCATGGGCTTGAGGTAACGCTTTCCCACTTCACCAGTGCGGCGCAGCAAAGGCGAGCGCTGGAAATATTGCAGTTCAAACTGGATGTGTTGTGGTCCATGATGGATGCCATAGAACTTGCCTGTTTGGATCGGCGCGCAGGGCTTGCCACCGGCGGTCCTCGTTGAGGAATCCATGATGGAATCGGCCACCACACCGCTGCTTTCAAGGCTTTTTCGCCTCCAGTGGGAGCCGGCCCAGGACGCGTATGTTCTTCTTTATCCCGAAGGCATGGTCAAGCTGAGTCAAAGCGCGGCAGAAATACTCAAACGCTGCGATGGAAAAACCACTGTCGAGGCGCTAGTGCTGGATCTGGAAGAAGCGTTCTCCGTCAAAGACTTGCAGGACGATGTGGGCGCCTTTGTGCGCGAAGCTTACGACCGCGGCTGGTTGCGTTGACCGGAGGCTTTGACATGAAGAACGAAATTCCTGCCCCGGTGGCAACGCCCGTCAAGGTATCACCGCCCCTGTGGCTATTGGCTGAGCTGACTTACAGGTGCCCGCTGCATTGCGTCTTTTGCTACAACCC
>JBOICD010000386.1:0-3808 GCA_050739855.1 Pseudomonas sp. | reverse complement strand
GCTCCCACCGGGCTTGTCCCGCTTCCCTTAAGTGAACAGCATTACGACGTGTCGGGGCTTTTTTATGGTGCCAGGTCTTTCAGGCGGCAGCGCAGGTCTATAATCGCGCCACGCTGGCCCCGTCACTTTTTCCGCCACCCCTGTCGAGACTGTTATGACCATTTCCTTGTACGCCGCTTCTGTTCCTGTTTTCAAGCAAATGCTCAACGCCTTGAGTGAGGTCCTGCACAAGGCCGAAGCTCACGCCACGGCGAAAAACATTGATCCGAGCGTCTTCCTGCAGGCCCGCCTGTATCCGGATATGTTTCCACTGGTCCGCCAAGTGCAGATCGCTGTCGATTTCGCCAAGGGTGTATCGGCGCGACTGGCTGAGGTCGAGTTGCCGAAATACGATGACAGCGAAACCACCTTTGCTGAACTGCAAGCGCTGATCAGTAAGGTTCTGGCTTTCCTGGACGGCGTTGCGCCGGCGCAGATCGATGGCAAGGAAGGCATCGAAATCGTGACCCGTCCGGGCACGCCGAAAGAGAAGCGCTTCAGTGGCCAGGCCTATTTGCTGACCTACGGCCTGCCGCAGTTCTTCTTCCACGTCACCACCACTTACGCAATCCTGCGTCACAATGGTGTGGAAGTCGGTAAACGTGACTACATGGGCGCGTTCTAAGGCGTTTACCCAGTAATCAGCAAACAATAAAAACCCGGCAAGGTGTGCGCTTTGCCGGGTTTTTTATTGGTTCCAGGGCGCCTTGCGCGGGCTTTCCAGCTGCGCCAGATAGCCACTGCCGCCCAACTGACGCATCTGCTGACGAATCCAGCCGGCACGCCGTGCCACGTAGCTGCTGGGGCGGCTGGCGCTCCAGTTCAGCGGGCTTGGCAGCACGGCGGCCAGCAGGCTGGCCTGTTGACGGCTCAGGCGGCTGGCGTCGACACCGAAATGATGCTGCGCGGCGGCTTGTGCACCGAATACGCCTTCGCCCCATTCGGCACTGTTGAGGTAGACCTCAAGTATCCGTTCCTTGGACCAGAGCAGCTCGATCAGGGCGGTGAACCAGGCCTCCAGGCCCTTGCGCAGCCAGCTGCGCCCCGACCAGAGAAACTGATTCTTGGCCACTTGCTGGCTCAGGGTGCTGGCGCCGCGAATGCTGCCACCGCGTTCGTTATGGGCCAGGGCGGCCTGGATGGCGATGAAGTCGAAGCCCCAATGATTGGCGAATTTCTGGTCTTCACCGGCAATCACCGCCACCTTGAGCTCATCGGAAATGCGCTCCCAGGGCTCCCAGTCGCGCTGCAGGTCAATTGGCTGGCCGTTGAACCAGGACTCGACCTTGCGCTCGGCCATCAGTGCCGTGCCCGGCGGCGGTATCCAGCGCAGCGCCAGCACCAGCAAAGCGCTGCCGGCGGCGAACCAGAGCAGGGCGCGGGTAAGACGGCGGATAATGGACGACAACATAGAGATGGCTTGGCCGAACCGAATGAGCCGGCCATTATACAGACCCTGTGATGACTAGGAGTCGCCTCATGTTGCGTAGTTTTCTCTTGCTCGCTGCCTTTTTCGGCTTCACCGGCGTTGCCCTCGGTGCCTTTGCCGCACACGGTCTGAAGGGGCGTCTGAGCAGCGAATACCTGGCGATTTTCCATACCGGGGTCACCTATCAGCTGGTACATGCCCTGGCCTTGCTCGGCGTCGCCGTGCTGGCCGCGCAGTTGCCCGGTCGCCTGGTCGGTTGGGCCGGTGGCTTGTTCGCCGTGGGGATCGTGCTGTTCTCCGGCAGCCTGTACCTGTTGACCCTCAGCGGCATCGGCAAACTGGGCATGATCACGCCAATCGGTGGCCTGGCCTTCCTTGGCGGCTGGCTGTGTCTGGGGCTCGCCGCCTGGCGCCTGGGTTGACTCGGCGGTCCGAATCGAGACGAATGGCGATGCTTGGCCTTGGTCGCAGCACCTGATCAGGGCTAGAATGCGGGCCCCTAAAAATAATGGTGGCCGTGCGCATGCGCATTCAATTGAACGGTGAACCCTTCGAGTTGCCCGATGGCGAAAGCGTCGAGGCCCTGCTGACCCGCCTGGACCTTGTCGGGCGCCGTGTCGCGGTAGAGCTCAACCTGGATATCGTGCCACGTAGCCAGCACGCAGCCACGGCGCTGCGTGAAGGCGATCAGGTCGAAGTCGTGCATGCCATCGGCGGCGGCTAGGGCCCCAGGAACACCTTGCAAGTCCCTCAACCATTCAGAGGATTTCCGATGAGCAACCTTCGCAGCGACAAGCCCTTCACCCTGGCCGGCCGTACCTTCCAGTCGCGCCTGCTGGTCGGCACCGGTAAATACCGTGACCTTGAAGAAACCCGCCTGGCCATCGAAGCCTCGGGTGCCGAGATCGTCACCGTAGCCGTGCGCCGCACCAACATCGGCCAGAACCCGGGCGAACCGAACCTGCTCGATGTGCTGCCGCCGGATCGCTACACCATCCTGCCGAACACCGCAGGCTGCTACGACGCGGTCGAAGCCGTGCGTACCTGCCGCCTGGCCCGTGAGCTGCTCGATGGCCACAACCTGGTCAAGCTGGAAGTCCTGGCCGACCAGAAAACCCTGTTCCCCAACGTGATCGAAACCCTCAAGGCCGCCGAAGTACTGGTCAAGGACGGTTTCGACGTGATGGTCTACACCAGCGACGACCCGATCATCGCCCGCCAGCTGGCCGAAGCCGGCTGCATCGCGGTCATGCCGCTGGCAGGTCTGATCGGCACCGGCCTGGGCATCTGCAACCCGTACAACCTGCAGATCATCCTCGAAGAATCGAAAGTGCCTGTGCTGGTCGACGCCGGTGTCGGTACCGCTTCGGACGCCACCATCGCCATGGAAATGGGCTGCGAGGCGGTGCTGATGAACTCGGCAATCGCCAATGCCCAGCAGCCGATCATGATGGCCGAAGCCATGAAACACGCCATTGTCGCCGGTCGTCTGGCGTACCTCGCCGGGCGTATGCCGAAAAAACTCTATGCCAGCGCCTCGTCGCCGCTGGATGGTCTGATCAAGTAAGAGCCCCTGATGACTGAATCGCAAGAAACGCCGATCTCCGCCGAAGGCGAAGAGCGCCAACACCGCCGCATCAAGAGTTTCGTGATGCGCGCCGGGCGCATGACCGAAGGCCAGCAACGTGGTCTGGAGCAGGGTGGGCCGCTGTTCATCCTGCCACTGGCCGATAGCCCGGTGGATTATGACCAGGTCTTCGGCCGTTCGGCGCCGCGCACCCTGGAGATCGGTTTCGGCATGGGCCATTCCCTGCTGGAAATGGCCGCTGCCGCGCCGGATCAGGACTTCATCGGTGTCGAAGTGCACCGTCCGGGTGTCGGTGCACTGCTCAACGGCGTGCTGACCCAGGGCCTGAAGAACCTGCGGGTGTACGACTGCGACGCGATCGAAGTGCTGAACAAGTGCGTGGCTGACAACAGCCTCGATCGTCTGATGCTGTTCTTCCCCGATCCATGGCACAAGAGCCGTCACCACAAGCGTCGTATCGTTCAGCCCGAGTTCGCTGAGCTGGTGCGCAGCAAGCTCAAGGTCGGCGGTGTGTTCCATATGGCTACCGACTGGGAGCCCTATGCCGAATACATGCTGGAAGTGATGAATGTTGCCCCGGGTTATCGCAACCTGGCAGCCGACGGCAAGTGCGTAGAGCGTCCGGCCGAACGCCCGATCACCAAGTTCGAACGCCGTGGCGAGCGACTTGGGCATGGAGTGTGGGATCTGAAGTTCGAAAAACTGGCGTAAATTCTATCGCGGGGCAAGCCCGCTCCCACAGGGTTTAGGTT
>JBOICD010000385.1:0-3848 GCA_050739855.1 Pseudomonas sp. | reverse complement strand
CCGTGGTGACCCATCAGCTTGAGGATACGACCGTTGCGTTTCTTGCCGTCGACGTCGATAGCGACAACCGGGGTGTTCGGCTTGACGCGGCCACGGGCGATACGGCCAACGCCGATAACACCGAGGAAGCTGTTGTAGTCCAGTGCCGAGATCTGCATCTGGAACGGACCGTCACGGTCAACAGCTGGCGCTGGAACGTTGTCGACGATCGACTGGTACAGCGGGGTCATGTCTTCGGCCATTTCGGTGTGGTCCAGACCGGCAATGCCGTTCAGGGCCGAGGCGTAGACGACTTTGAAGTCCAGCTGTTCTTCGGTGGCACCGAGGTTGTCGAACAGATCGAAGATCTGGTCCAGAACCCAGTCAGGACGCGCGCCCGGACGGTCGACCTTGTTGATCACCACGATCGGACGCAGGCCGGCTTCGAACGCCTTCTTGGTCACGAAACGGGTTTGCGGCATAGGGCCGTCCTGGGCGTCGACCAGCAGCAGCACCGAGTCAACCATCGACATTACACGCTCAACCTCGCCACCGAAGTCGGCGTGGCCGGGGGTGTCGACGATGTTGATGTGGTAGCCGTTCCAGTTGATGGCGGTGTTTTTCGCCAGAATGGTAATACCGCGCTCTTTTTCCTGGTCGTTGGAGTCCATGACGCGCTCGTCGTTGAGCTCGTTACGCTCCAGAGTGCCGGACTGACGCAGGAGTTTGTCGACCAGGGTGGTTTTACCATGGTCAACGTGGGCGATGATGGCGATGTTACGCAGATTTTCGATCACGTGTGTATCTCGATCAGAGGATTCGGGTTGCCGCCCAGTCTAGGCGGCGAATATGAATGAATGGCGCTCAACGGGCCCGCAGGTCGGGAGGGCGATGGCGGATGCTCCCGCCATATAGCCCCGGCGTTTTATGTCGGACGATAAACGCGCACATTGGCATGTCCCTCACTGAGCAAATGATGGGCATGCAGGCGACTCATCACACCCTTGTCGCAATACAGCAGGTACTGGCGCGTAGCGTCCAGCTCCTTGAAGCGACTGTTCAGGGCGTAGAACGGCAAGGCCTTGACCTCGATGCCGTCCAGTTCCAGGGGCTGGTCTTCCTGGGCATCGGGGTGACGAATGTCGATCACCACCTGCCCGGCCAGCGCCTGGCTGACTTCTTCGATCTGAATATCCTGGCTGAGTTCATCGATCACGTGGTCGATGGAGATCAGGCGAGCGCGCTCCAGGGCACGCTCAAGCACGGCCATGTCGAATTGTTTCTCTTCATGGTCAACGCGGTGACGCTTGGCGCAGGTGGTCGGGTTCACCGAGATCACGCCGCAGTACTCAGGCATGTGCTTGGCGAACTCGGCGGTACCGATCTGGTTGGCCTGGTCGATGATGTCCTGCTTGTGGCTGGCCAGCAGCGGACGCAATACCAGCTTCTCGGTGGCCGAGTCGATCACTGCCAGGTTCGGCAGGGTCTGGCTCGACACCTGGGAAATCGCTTCACCGGTCACCAGCGCATCGATCTCGAGACGGTCGGCAATATTGGTCGCCGCGCGCAGCATCATGCGCTTGAGGGTCACGCCCATGTAGCTGTTGTCGACCTTGCCGAGAATCTCGCCGACCACTTCTTCGAACGGCACGCTGACGAACAGCACGCGCTGGCTGCTGCCATATTTCTTCCACAGGAAGTGGGCGACTTCCATCACCCCAAGCTCGTGGGCGCGGCCGCCAAGGTTGAAGAAGCAGAAGTGGGTCATCAGGCCGCGGCGCATCATCTGGTAGGCCGCCACGGTGGAGTCGAAACCACCGGACATCAGCACCAGGGTCTGCTCAAGGGCGCCCAGCGGGTAGCCGCCGATGCCCTTGTGCTGGTTGTGAATCACGTACAGGCGCTTGTCACGCACCTCGATGCGCACCTCGACCTCGGGGTTGCGCAGGTCGATACCGGCGGCGCCACACTGCTGACGCAGCTGGCTGCCGACATAGCGGTCGACGTCCATCGAGGTGAAGTCGTGGTGGCCGCCTCGCTTGCAGCGTACAGCGAAGCGCTTGCCGGCCAGCAGGTGCCCGAAGTGGGCCTTGCACTTGGCGACGATGTCGTCGAAGTCGCCCAGCGGGTACTCGTCGACCTGCAGGAAGTGGGCAATGCCCGGCATGCAGGTCAGGCGCTCGGTCATCTCGCGCAGGACTTTCTCGTCCTCGATGCGGGTGACCACCTCGAGGTTGTCCCAGACACCGTCAACCGCGAGCGCAGGATCGAGGTCCTTGAGCACGGTACGGATGTTGCGGCCCAGCTGACGGATGAAGCGCTTGCGAACCGGGCGGCTCTTGATGGTGATCTCTGGGAAGACTTTTACGATTAGTTTCATGAAATACAGCGCGCGAGGTGCCGACTAAAAAAGTGGGGCGCGGATTATAGCGGAAATTGCTCAAGGTTTAACCAATTAATCTACAGAAGGTTTTGCGCGCACCAAAATGAGGCAACATGCTTCATTTACGCCTCTTATGAGTGCAGAAAACCGCCCGGATTTCAGGCTGACGCCCCTGAAATGCTTGGCAATCGGGCAAAAATTCCAAACCGGGGCACTGGCATGCAATTTGCTCTCTTGTGATGCAGGTTGCCTTGGCCGACTATTCGCGCCCGGCATCACCCAAATTCCAGGGCTGCACAGGCTAGCTCTACCCCACCCGGAGGACACTATGTCGAAGTCGGTTCAACTCATCAAAGATCATGACGTTAAATGGATTGATCTGCGCTTCACTGACACCAAGGGCGTACAGCACCACGTGACCATGCCGGCCCGCGATGCGCTGGACGAAGACTTCTTCGAAGTCGGCAAGATGTTCGACGGTTCCTCCATCGCTGGCTGGAAAGGCATCGAAGCCTCGGACATGATCCTGATGCCGGTCGACGAAACCGCCGTGCTGGACCCGTTCACCGAAGAGCCGACCCTGATCCTGACCTGCGACATCGTCGATCCTTCGAGCATGCAGGGTTACGACCGTGACCCGCGCGCGATCGCCAAGCGTGCCGAAGAGTACCTCAAGAGCACCGGCATCGGTGACACCGTGTTCGCCGGTCCAGAGCCTGAGTTCTTCATCTTCGACGAAGTGAAGTTCAAGTCGGACATCTCCGGCTCGATGTTCAAGATCTTCTCCGAGCAAGGCTCGTGGATGTCCGACCAGGACGTCGAAGGCGGCAACAAAGGCCACCGTCCAGGCGTCAAAGGTGGTTACTTCCCGGTTCCGCCGTTCGACCACGACCACGAAATCCGTACTGCCATGTGCAACGCACTGGAAGAAATGGGTCAGACCGTCGAAGTTCACCACCACGAAGTGGCGACTGCCGGCCAGAACGAAATCGGCGTCAAGTTCAACACCCTGGTGAAGAAAGCTGACGAAGTCATGGCCCTGAAATACGTCGTGCACAACGTTGCCGATGCCTACGGCCGCACCGCCACCTTCATGCCGAAACCGCTGTACGGCGACAACGGCTCGGGCATGCACGTTCACATGTCCATCTGGAAAGAAGGCAAGAACACCTTCGCAGGCGAAGGCTATGCCGGCCTGTCCGACACCGCCCTGTACTTCATCGGCGGTATCATCAAGCACGGTAAGGCCCTGAACGGCTTCACCAACCCGTCGACCAACTCCTACAAGCGTCTGGTGCCAGGCTTCGAAGCTCCGGTAATGCTGGCCTACTCGGCTCGCAACCGTTCCGCTTCGATCCGTATCCCTTACGTTTCCAGCCCGAAAGCCCGCCGTATCGAAGCGCGCTTCCCGGACCCGTCGGCCAACCCGTACCTGGCCTTCGCCGCACTGCTGATGGCCGGCCTGGACGGTATCCAGAACAAGATC
>JBOICD010000384.1:0-3854 GCA_050739855.1 Pseudomonas sp. | reverse complement strand
AATTACTCACAGGCACAGTTAAATGCAATTGCGAGAAAACTGAACGAACGCCCAAGGAAAACTCTAAACTACGAAACGCCCGCTGAACGATTCAGCCAACTTGTTGCATCGACCGGTTGAATCCAAGGTCCATTGCGGATACTGCACCGGCCCGTTCTGGCCGACTGCAAGCTAAAGGCTGCTGGACCTCA
This sequence comes from Pseudomonas sp., assembly GCA_050739855.1. Lineage (GTDB taxonomy): Bacteria > Pseudomonadota > Gammaproteobacteria > Pseudomonadales > Pseudomonadaceae > Aquipseudomonas. The sequence goes on along the minus strand of JBOICD010000384.1, from coordinate 3,663 downwards.
CCGATTGCAATCAGTTTTGAAACCAGTCATCCAAACACCCACGACTTACTATCCAGTCAGATGGACTCTCACAGCAGACTCTGCTGCTCCGGAGGCGGCATCTTGGGCTTGCCCTTCGCCGGTTTCAATGCCTCGCGGGCCCAGTCCAGCGCCTTCTGCCGGTCCCAGAATTCACGCATCTTGCTGACATAAAGCCAGGCCTCGTACTTGCCGCCCAGCGCGATGCCGTAAGCGCCATCGGGCTTGACGGGTTTGGGTGCGGCCTCCAGCAGCATCTTCACCGCCACCGGGTGGTCTTTCTTGACCAGCGTGATCATCTTCTGGGCTGCCGTGGTGTCCCCTGAGGCCAGTGTTGCCAGCACGGCGTTGAGCGCCAGTGAAGGCTGCATGTCATCGGGATACCGGTCGTTGAGGGCCAGCACGTCGGTCCAGCGCTCAAACCTGACATAGGCACACGACAAATCATCGCGAAGCCCGTGGTTGTCGTTGGGGTTGAGTTCAAACACCAGCCAATGGGCCAGCTCCATGAACCGTTGCCAATTGCCGGCCTCCTTGCAGATGTAGGCCAGGTGGGCAACGGGCCGCAGGCTGGGGCGATGGCTCAAAACGCCCCACGGGCATTCCACCGGACCACTGTCCCGGGATTCGAGCGTAAGACGCAGCTGTTCGGCCGCCCGTTCGGCCATGGGCACCAGCAATCGTTGCTCAACGCCGGCCCAATGGACTGTGTCCACGGCCATGACCAGATCGTCCAGGACGTCAAAGCTGAACCACAAGGCAGGGTGCTTTTGCAGCAGGGCTAGCCACTCTGGTGCGTTGTCCCAGACTTCCTCCACGCCGTTTTGCAAGGCCGTCAGGCTTGGCTTGGCCTGGAAGAAGATTTTGCGCCAGCGCTTCTCCAACTTGGCCAAATCGGCATCGGACACGAATTCGGACGCCACGGCAGCGGCACGGTGCTCGCCTTCTTCCATGAACACGTCAAATCGGTGTCGCACCGCAGGGGGCGGGGCTGCCAGGAACAGCTCATGCAGCCGCTGCAGGTCTGCATTGGCCGATGTGGCAACGCCCATCATGCCGGCATGGGGGTCTTTGGCCATGTCGCGCAAGCGATCCACCAGGTCGGCCAGTTGCGGGTCGCGCTGCTTGGCCAGAAAGGCCGCCCACCATTGGGCGCGCGACTGGGCCTCGCTCACCCGCCCTTCGCTCAGCAGCGTGGTGACTTCCAGAAAACTCAGCGCCGGATCGTTGGGATTGAGTTCGCTGGCCTGCTTGAAGGCGCGCCAGGCAGCGGCATGGTCACCTCGGTCGGCCAGCATGGTGGTGCGCCGCTGCAGCGCATCGCTTTTGAGGGCTCGGTCGCCACGCTGCAGGATGGTGTCAATCAGCCGCTCGCGCTTGGTGCTGCGGCCCAGCTCCAGCCAGGTGTCCATCAGCAGGTTGAACAGCGGCGCCACCCTGACCGTCAAGGGCGCCGCGCCCGAGAAATAGGGCTCCAGCAGTGCGCTGGCGCGGGCTGCATCACTGCCATCCAGCCACTGGTAGGCGGTATCTGCGACCGCATCGATGCCGGCCTTGCTGGCAGCAACTTCGCCAAGGCGTGACTTGGGGAAGGCGTCCAGCACATAGCGCAGCAGGTTCAGATTGCCAAACAGCGGCGGCATGGAGATTGCGCCGCAGCAATGCTTGTATTTTTGCCCCGACCCGCAGGCACAGGGGTCATTGCGCCCCTGCTTGGGTTGACCCACCGCTTGCAAACCGTGGCCTGGCATGGGTAGATCGGCAAACAGATTGAGCGCCGCAGATCGCAAGAATCGATCGATTTCCTCAGGCTCTGGCGGTATTCGCTCCAGCAGGGCGGGCATCAGCGCCGGCACCGCCAACTTGAACCATTGCGTAAACGCTGCCGGAGTCGGGTTTGATACGGCTTGCCGGCCCGCCAGGCTCAGCAGCAACTCAAGTTGTTCTTCAAAGTCGGGTGGAGGCGTTGTGTTCATGCATGGGGCCGTTCGCAATCCAGGAATCATATTGGGATTGCGCTGCATTGCAGTCATTCGAAGAGTTCGTCATGACGCGCACAAGCGCCGACACCGGAGTCAACCCATCGCAGCACCACTCAACACGCTCTGCGCCCACTCCGGCCGTGGACTAACTTTCTTCTGAGTCCAGTCACGCTTGCAGATTGCCACTGCGGTATGCGTTCCCGGCGTCACGACTTGGGAGTCGTACAACATGGCAATATCAACCAACCGCACAGCCACCTGAAACCTGCCGGGACCAATGCCTTTTTGAAGGGCGTCACCCTCTCTGGGTGCGCTTGCGCACAGACACCCGAAGCGTACTGGGCGCACAGTATTCATAGGCATTGCCGTCATCAAACCTGCAGATCATCAGATTAGCCGCCACCGCAAGAATACGGAGCGCTACGCCTGGGACATCGCCGTCCCCTTCCGGCGTCAAGACGAGAGCTCATCATGAACCAGTCCTTACCATTCGCGGTCAATGCGTCCCGCTACGAGTTGCGCTTCACCAGCCTGTTTAACCGGGGGCGCGGGTATGCCTTTCCCTGTGACGCCGAAGGATGCGTGGAGATGGGCACCCTGAGTGACCACGGCCGCAGCAATTATCTGTATGCCCGGGTCGTCGTCGGAAACGAACTGGCGATTCCCATCGTGATCCACCTGGCCTGAGCCACCGCCCTTCGCGCGCACAAGGCAATTTATCCAGCCATTCGGGCCGGCTGTTCAGTTTCAGCTTCAGCGTCGATCCGCCTTCGCTCAGGCTCATGCCTGAACTGAAAAATACCCGCGCTCGACCTGCGGCGGGCTAGCTGCTAATATTCCAAGGTGGCTCTGCTCCAGAGCGCCGGGCGGGCCGCCGCCGACCAACAGGCGCTGAAGGAGTAGTCATGTCATTGCGCATCAACGACACCGCCCCTGACTTCGCAGCCGAGACCACCCAGGGCACGGTGCGCTTTCACGAATGGATAGGAGACAGCTGGGCGATCCTGTTCTCGCATCCGAAGGATTTCACGCCGGTCTGCACCACGGAACTCGGCTACATGGCGAAGATCGAGCCCGAGTTCACGCGCCGCAACTGCAAGCTGATCGGCCTGTCGGTGGACCCGGTGGACAACCACGCGCGCTGGGCCAGGGACATCGAGGAGACCCAGGGCTATCTGCCGAACTACCCGATGATCGGCGACACCGGCCTGGCGATCGCCAAGCTCTACAACATGCTGCCGGCGGACGAGGCCGGCACTTCCGAGGGCCGCACCGCGGCCACCAACGCCACCGTTCGCTCGGTCTTTGTCATTGGCCCCGACAAGAAAATCAAGCTGATGATGACCTACCCGATGACCACCGGCCGCAACTTTGACGAGATCCTGCGCGTGCTCGACTCGATGCAGATGACGGCCAAGCACAAGGTGGCCACACCGGTGAACTGGAAGCATGGCGACGATGTGATCATCGCCGGCTCGGTGTCCGATGACGATGCGAAGCAGCTGTTTCCGCAGGGCTGGAAGGCGCCCAAACCCTACCTGCGCATCGTCAAGCAACCGTCGTGAAGCCATCGTGATCTTCGAGCAAGTCGCCACCGGGGGCTGCCAGTCCTACCTGTTGGGCTGCCCTGACACGTGCGCGGGGGCGGTGATCGACCCCGAGG
>JBOICD010000383.1:0-3860 GCA_050739855.1 Pseudomonas sp. | reverse complement strand
CAACTCCCCTGCCTCGGAATCGACAATCGGATACAACGCCGCACAAGCGATGATCATGCCTTCGCGCTCGACCACACTGAACTGCTCGATCTCGCGCTCCAGCACCTCACGCGAACGCCGCACCAGAATGCCCTGCTCTTCCAGCGGACTGATCAGCTCAAGCAAGCCACCGACATCCTCGATCGCCGCCTCGCGCACCCTCTCGAACTGCTCCTGGGCCACCAGGGTGCCGCCACCGTCACGGGTGAACAGTTCGGTGAGCAAGGCGCCGTCTTCGGCATAGCTGACGATATGGCTGCGCGCCACGCCGCCACGGCAGGCCTCGGCGGCGGCATCGAGCAACTCGCCCTGATAATCACTGCCAAGACGCTGCAGATGCGCTGGCACCTGCTGTGGTCGCAGTTCCCGCACCAGCCGTCCTTGCTCGTCGAGCAGGCCGCGCTCGGCGCCGAACAGCAGCAATTTGTCGGCCTCCAGCTCAATGGCGGCACGGGTAGCGACGTCTTCGCAGGCCAGGTTGAAGATCTCGCCCGTCGGTGAGTAACCCAGCGGCGACAGCAAGACAATCGAGCGCTCATCGAGCAGGCGGTTGATGCCTTTGCGGTCAACCCGGCGCACTTCACCGGTGTGGTGATAATCCACGCCTTCAAGCACGCCGATCGGCCGCGCGGTCACCAGGTTGCCGGAGGCCACGCGCAAGCGCGAACCCTGCATCGGCGAGGCGGCCATGTCCATCGACAGGCGGGCTTCGATAGCAATACGCAGGTGCCCCACGGCATCGATCACGCACTCCAGGGTGGCCGCATCGGTGATGCGCATGCCGCGATGGTAGTGCGGGGTCAGGCCGCGACTGGCCAGGCGGGTTTCGATCTGCGGGCGCGAACCATGCACCAGCACCAGGCGCACCCCGAGGCTGTGCAGCAGCACCAGGTCGTGGACGATATTGCCGAAGTTGGGGTGTTCGACCCCGTCACCGGGCAGCATGACCACGAAGGTGCATTCCCGGTGGGCGTTGATGTAAGGCGAAGCATGACGCAGCCAGTTGACGTAATCGGGCATAACCACAGAGCCTGTAGAAAAAGGGACAAGAACGGGAAAGCACACAGCGCTCGAAGGGTTATCGTCGGAACAGGCTTGGCGTCACGCGCAATCTCCTTTGGGAAAACGGCTGAACTCAGCGGGCAATTACCGGGTTCAGGCAATAATGTTCGATCAACTCACGCAATAGACGCACGGTAGGCTGCAAGCGTGACATTTCAAGGTATTCGCCCGGCTGATGGGCGCAGGCGATGTCACCCGGGCCCAGTACCAGGGTTTCGCAGCCCAGGCGCTGAAGATAAGGCGCTTCGGTGCCAAAGGCTACCGCTTCGGCGCGATGCCCGGTAAGACGTTCGGCTAGCCGCACCAGTTCCGCATCGGAGGCCTGCTCAAAGGGCGGCACTTCGGGGAACAACGGGGCATAGTCGATCTTTACCTGATGCTGCTCGGCCAATGGCACCAGTTTCTGGCGGATGGCCGCACGCAGCGCCTCTGGGTCCATGCCCGGCAACGGCCGCAGGTCGAACTCCAGGGCGCACTGGCCACAGATCCGGTTGGGGTTGTCACCGCCATGGATGCAGCCGAAGTTCAGGGTCGGATGCGGCACGCTGAACTGGGCGTTGTTGAATTCTTTTTGCCATTGCCGGCGCAAGCTCATCAGCTCAGCCATCACCTGATGCATCGCCTCCAGCGCGCTATGGCCCAGGCTCGGGTCCGACGAATGGCCGCTGCGGCCAAGGATATCGATACGCTCCATCATCACCCCCTTGTGCAGGCGGATCGGCTTCAGCCCGGTCGGCTCGCCGATCACCGCCGCGCGGCCCAGAGGGCGGCCGGCTTCGGCCAAGGCGCGGGCGCCGGACATGGAGCTTTCTTCGTCGCAGGTGGCGAGAATCAGCAGCGGCTGCTTGAAATCATGGGCCAGCAACGGCTGCACCGCCTCGATGATCAAGGCGAAGAAGCCTTTCATGTCGCAACTGCCAAGGCCGACCCAGCGGCCGTCGACTTCGGTCAGCTTCAGCGGATCGGTCTGCCACAGCCCGGGATCATAGGGCACGGTATCGCTATGCCCGGCCAGCACCAGCCCGCCCGGGCCACTGCCGTAACTGGCGAGCAGATTGAACTTGCCCGGCGTCACCTGCTGGATATCGCAGGCAAACCCCAGATCGCCCAGCCAGCCCGCCAGCAAGTCGATTACCGCACGGTTGGACTGGTCCAGCGCAGGTTGGGTACAGCTTACCGATGGAGTGGCAATCAGTGCGGCGAACTGGTCTTTGAGCGATGGCAGCGGCATGCGCGTTCTCCTCGAGGCGAAACCCATCATAGGGCCATCGGGCACCTGGAATAAACCGTCGGCGGCCGAGTCCTGTACACTGCACGGCCAAGACGCTCCCTGTCATCCGAGCCTGGATTACCCAGCAATGCACAAAGAAACCGAAATCAAACTGCGGGTCAGCCGCGAGACCCTCGCCGCCCTGCGCGAACACCCATTGCTGAAGAAGCGCAACAAGTCTGGCTGGCAGCAGCGCGAGCTGCTCAACCAGTACTTCGACACCCCGGAGCGTGACCTGGCCGCCGCCAAGGTCGCGCTGCGCCTGCGCCGCGACGGCGAAGCGGTCATCCAGACCCTCAAGACCCGCGGCCAGAGCGTCGCCGGCCTGTCCCAGCGCAATGAGCACGAGTGGCAGCTGCCCAAGGCCAAGCTGGACCTGAAGAAGCTCGACGACCAATGCTGGCCGGCCGAACTCGCCGAAGTGGACAAAAAGACCATCAAAGCGCTGTTCACTACTGATTTCACCCGCGAATACGCGGAAATCGCCTGGGGTCGCGGCAAGGCCAAAGTAGTGATTGAAGCGGCTCTGGACCAAGGCACCGTGGTCGCCGGCAAGCAGAAGGAAGAAATCTGCGAACTGGAGCTGGAGCTGCGTGAAGGCGAGCCGGAAGCGCTGCTGGAGCTGGCTGCCGAACTGTCCGCCACCCTGCCGCTGTTCCCGTGCGACATCAGCAAGGCTGAACGCGGATACCGCCTGCTCGACCCGGCCAGCTACGCGCTGAGCCTGCCGGCTGCCGAACTGAGCGCCGAAATGCCTCTGGACGACGCCTTCGCCGCCCTCGCCTGGCAACTGCTTGGCGCCAGCCAGCGCCTGGCCGAACAGTACCGTTTCAATGGTCACTGGCGCCTGCTGCAGGACTGGGTACAGGCCCTGGCCGAACTGCGCGCCCTGGCCAGCAGCCTGGGCCAGGCCGCGCCGCGTACCACCACCGCCGCCCTGCGCAGCAGCCTCGATGCCCTGCTGGAAGACTGGCGCCCACTGGTCCTGGCCGGCAATGACGACGAAGACGTGCGCCGTGCGGCCCCTGAGCAGTTCGCCGAAGAATTGCTGGACACCCGCTGGGGTCAGTTCTCCCTGGAAACCTCGCGCTGGCTGCTGGCCCGTGGCTGGACCGTCGAGCGCAACAAGCGCGGCGACCGTCAGGGTGCCGCCCAACTGGCCAACTGGCTCAACGTACTGCTGGCCGACGAGGCCAAGGCCCTGAACCTGCCGCTGTACCATCGCCAGCCGGAAGACCTGGCCGAACAGCTGCCGCGTATCGAGCGTCTGCTGGCCTGGCTGCACCATGCCCGTCAGGTGCTGGAGAGCCCGGACCTGGACCGCCTGTTCGGTGAACTGAACAAGCTGCACGAGCTGGCCAATCAGTCGATCAGCGACGAAGTGGAAGCCGAAGTTCGTACCGAGGTTCTGGAAGCCCGTGCCGACCAGGCCATGGCCGTGTTCCAGAGCCGCGGCTGGAAGCACCTGCTGCGCAAGTAAGCCTTAGCG
>JBOICD010000382.1:0-3860 GCA_050739855.1 Pseudomonas sp. | reverse complement strand
CTGTGGGAGCGGGCTTGCCCCGCGATGGCTTCACCGTCAACCCAAAGTTGACAGCTTAGGTATACTGACAGGCTCTTGGCCCCGATCAGGACACCTGCCCCATGTTGGAAAACAGTTTCGCCTTCCGCCTCAAGGAACTGCTCGAGCATCACAAGCTGACCCTGCAAGCCGTGGGCACGGCTTTGGGGATCTCGCGCACCGCGGTACACAAATGGACCCGCGGCGGCGAAATCGACTACGACAACCTGCGCAAGCTGGCGGACTTTCTCCAGGTCAACTGGATCTGGCTGCGCTACGGCGAAGAAGCCCTGCAGAACATCCAGCAGCCACAGGTGGTCGAGCTGCCAATGACCGACCTGCGCCGGCGCTACACCGCCGAAATCATGGAAAGCGAAACGCGCATGAAGCTGGCCCAGGAAGGCGCGCGAATCGTCACTTGGGAATGGAACCTGATCAGCGACGAGGTCACCTACTCGCCCAACGTCGAGCAGGTCTATGGCTGGCCGGTGCATCGCAACGAAGACTTCTGGGCCCACCTGCCGGCTGAAGACGTCGCGCAGATGCAGGCCATGTATGCGCAAGCGGTGGCCGACGGCAGTAGTTGCGAATGCGATTTCCGTATCACCCGTCCCGATGGCGAACTGCGCTGGATTTCCTCCCGCGCCACAGTCGTCCGCGACAGCGCCGGGCGCTCGGTGAAGATGGTCGGTATCAGCATGGACAACACCGAACGCCAGGTCGCCGAGCAAGCGCTGCGCAACAGCGAAGAGCGCTTTCGCGCGATCTTCGAACTGGCCTGGGGCGCCCTCGCCTACATCGATCCCGACGGCAGCTGGCAGCGGGTCAACAACAGCCTGTGCGAACTGCTCGGCTACCGCGCTGAAGAACTCTACGCCATGACCTTCCAGCAGATCACCCACCCCGACGACCTGGCGGCCAACCTGCAACTGCTGCAGCGCATGCTGGCTGGCGAAACCGGGCGTTACGAGGTGGAAAAACGGGTGCGCCACAAAAACGGTGAGTACATCTGGGTACGCGCCCGCACTTCGCTGCAACGCCGGGCCGACGGTGAGCCGGAACACCTGATCAGCGTGTTCGAAGACATCAGCGCCGAGCGCCAGGAGCACGAACGGCTGCAGGCCCATATCGCCGGTCTCGAAGCCAGGTTGGCGCAACGCGCCTGAGTCACTTCACGTTGATTGGGAGCGTAATGGATGCTGCCAGGTTCCTCCTATCTTTCGGCCCGGTCCCTACGTGTGGCCAGGCTGCGCGGCAAGGTCGGGTTGTATTTTGTCGCTGCATTGTCCGTGCTGGCCGGGATGACCGATGCCATTGGTTTTATGGCCACCGGTGATTTTGTCTCGTTCATGAGCGGCAATACCACGCGCCTGGCGGTATCGCTGGGTGAAGGTGAACTCGGCCTGGTGCTGCGTATTGGTGTAGTGCTGCTGGCCTTTGTGCTGGGCAACGCCCTTGGCGTGGTAATTGCCCGCCTCACTGGCCGGCGCCCCTGGCCGCTGTTGTCGATCATCGCCGCCCTGCTGGCGCTGGCCGGCCTGTTGCCGCTGAGCTGGCAATTGCCGGCGTTGGTCGCAGCCGTTACCGCCATGGGCATGATCAACGCCGTGGTCGAGGAAGTGAACGGCTTGCCAATCGGCCTGACCTACGTCACCGGCGCGCTGTCGCGCTTTGGCCGCGGACTTGGCCGTGCGCTTCTGGGCGAGCGCCGGCATGGCTGGCGGGTGCAGTTGATTCCCTGGACCGGGATGTTTGTCGGCGCCATTGCCGGGGTATTGCTGGAGCAGGCCTTCGGCCTGGCCGCCCTGCTGTTCAGCGCCCTGCTTGCTGCCGCCCTGGGGTTGATCTCGTTGAAGATCCCCCGGCGCTGGCAGCTCGGGTACATGCCCCGCTAGTGTTTACAGGCAAGTGGCCAATGCCGCCATACGACGCAGGGCGACACTGTCGTCCTTCTTGGCGTAGTAGCTGACAGCAGTGTTTGCACCTTGCGACTGGATATCCGCGAAGGACTCCGCTTCACGCGTATAGACTGTAAAGCCGCCCTGCTTGCCCGGCTCCAGGTAACCACTGGCGTCGACGCCAAACACCGCCTCGTCCTGCCAGCCGAACTGGATGCACTGGGCAACGCGGTCGGCGGGTTTGCTCGAGGTGAAGCTTTTGTTCGGTGCCTGGGTCCGTGCCGCTTCCATGGCCGAAGAGGCACAACCGGCCAACAGTGCTGCAGCGACCATCGCCATTACTACCCGCATGACACACCCTCGTCGGAAAAAAAGCCGACTGTATCATTGCCGCGCCGCCAACGCCCGCGCCTCACACGGCGGCGCTCATCACAACCTTGCTTTGCCTATGATCAATCCTGGTGTCCAAGGGCATTCAATACCCTGAGCACCAGGGCAAACCCACGACGGGTTTGCGGCTCTCGCAGTAGCAGCAGCAGGCCGTACAAACCAGGGGGGGTGGTTTCCTGGCGAGTCTGGGCCTTGGCCAGGCGAATGGCGTTGCCAAGGTTCCAGGACAAGGCCGTGGCTTGTTCGAACTGCACCGAGAGTTTTTCAACCATGGCCGCATCGAGCAGGTCGACCAGATCCGACAGCAGCGATGCCAGGTCGACCAGGTTGTCCAGGCGACCACCATCGAGCAACGGTTGCAGTTTGTTCAAGAAGGCCTCGAGGCCCGGGTTTTCGCCCTGCAGGGCGAGCGTATCGGTCACTTCCATGTCAGTCAGCTCCTCCCGGGGTCGGGTCACAGCATGCCGCGCGCAACGGCCCAGTACAGGCCGCGGTTGAATCCATTCCTGAGCAGGCCACCGAGCTTGGTCGGCGGCGTCGGCAACACATCGTGGCGGTAGTCGTAGGTCAACGGCATACCGGCGTTCAGGCCCATCTGCGCGGCGGCCTGGACCTTGCCGTCATACACCGCCACCGTGGTACCCAGCCGGATCTCGCCGGCAATGTTGTCAGCAATCACCGGCGCCTGGTTGTGGCAGGCACCCCCGGCCTTGCTGACAGGCAGATCGACGGTGTCGCCGATCACATACACCCCTTCCAGACCATAAACCTGCAAGGTTTCATGGTTGGTCGGCAGCCAGCCTTCCTGGTTAGCTGCCTGCGACGCGCCACTTTCCCGTACCGCATCCACCGCGCGGATCGGCGGCGTGGCCATGAGGATGTCGTAGGGTTGCGCATCACCTTCTTGCGAGTAGGCGATGCGCTGGTCAGGATCGACCTTGCCGAGGGTGAAGCCGCGCTGAAACTGGATGTTCTTCTGGGCAAAGATGCCCGGCAGGATCTCGCCGGTAGGACGCTGCAAGAACAGGCAATTGCGCAACAGCTGTGCGGTGGTCGGGTAGGTATAAATGATCTCGACCTTGTCACGCACACCGCGGCGGCGCAGGTAGTCATCGAGCATCAAGGTGGTTTCCACCGGCGCGATACCACACTGATGGGGCACGTTGGGCGTTTGCGGAAAGGACACGGTGATGAAGATCCGCCCCTTCTCGATACTGGCCAGCCGTTGCGCCAGCTGACGCGCCGGTTCGTACTGGTAGAAATGATCACCGCCCTGCTGCAGCCCTTCGATGCGTTCGGGTGCCGGCACGCATCCGGTGGCGATTACCAGAAAGTCATAGCCAAAGCGTTTGCCGGAACGGGTATGAAGCGTTTGTCCGGCGAAATCGAAGCGCGTGACTTCCTGCACCTGAAAGTCGATTTCCGGGCGCAGCAACGAACGTTCGGGGCGCTTCAGTTCTTCCTTGAAGAACTGGTTGAAGGCCACGTACATGAAGGCTGGTTTGTAGTAATGATCAGGCGAACTGGACAGCAGCGTAATACGCACCTGATCGC
>JBOICD010000381.1:0-3864 GCA_050739855.1 Pseudomonas sp. | reverse complement strand
GGCTTGCCCCGCGAAAACCATCAAAATGGCGCATCCCCGAGAATCGTCGCCCGATGCATCACCCGCCGCTGCGGCCGGTAGTCATCCACCGCGTAATGCTGGGTCACGCGGTTGTCCCAGAAGGCCACGTCATTCTCCTGCCAGCGCCAGCGGATGGTGAACTCCGGCCGCGTGGCATGGGCGAGCAGCAACTTCAGTATCGCCTCGCTTTCCGCCTCGCTAAGCTCGTTGATCCGTGTGGTGAAACCGTTATTGACGAACAGCGACTTGCGGCCGCTGACCGGGTGCGTGCGGATCACCGGATGTGACAGCGGCGGGTTGTTGCGCCGCGTCGCTTCCCAGCGTTGCAGATCCTCAGGCGTGGTGCCGAAGCGTTCCAGCGGGAACGACTTGGTGAAGTCATGGGTCGCGGTCAGTCCGTCGAGCAATTGCTTGAGCGGTGCCGACAAGGCCTCGAAGGCGGCGATGCCGCTGGCCCACAAGGTATCGCCGCCGTAGGCCGGCAGCTGCTTGGCACTGAGGACCGCACCCAATGCCGGGGTCGGCAGGAAGGTCACGTCGGTGTGCCAGATGGCGTTGTCGCGCACGTCTGTCACGGCGGTGTCGAGCACCAGCACCTGCGGGGTTTCCGGCACGTTGGGGTAGATCGGGTGAATATGCAGGTCGCCAAAGCGCGCGGCGAAATCAGCCTGCTGCTGTGGGTTGATGGGCTGGTCACGGAAGAACAGCACCTGATGCTTGAGCAGCGCCTGTTCGATGGTATCGCGTTGTTCGTCGTTGATCGCGCGGCTGAGGTCGATACCGCTGATCTGTGCGCCGAGTGCAGTGCTCAGCGGAGTAATGGTCAGGCTCATGGCTATTCTCGATGGGTCTTCAATGACTCTGGCCGTGCCAGGGCACCAGTTTGCGCTGCAGGGCGCGCAGCCCCATTTCCAGGGCAAAGGCGATCAGCGCGATCACCAGAATGCCCAGCACCACCACGTCGGTAACCAGGAACTGCGCCGCCGACTGGACCATGAAACCCAGGCCGCTGGTGGCGGCGATCAGCTCGGCGGCGACCAGGGTCGACCAGCCCACACCGAGGCCGATGCGGACACCGGTGAGGATGTCGGGCAGGGCGCTGGGCAGGATGACATGGCGGATCAGCTGGGCGCGGGAAGCGCCCAACGATTGCGCCGCCCGGAGTTTGGTCGGATCGACCGTGCGCACGCCGGTGGCAGTGGCGATGGCAATCGGGGCGAAGATCGCCAGGTAGATCAGCAGCACCTTCGACAATTCACCAATGCCGCACCAGATCACGATCAGTGGCAGGTAGGCCAGGGGTGGAATAGGGCGGTAGAACTCGATCAGCGGATCGAGAATGCCGCGGGCAATCCGGTTGTGCCCGATAGCGATGCCAATCGGAATCGCCGTGACAATCGCCGCGGCCAATGCCAGGCCGATGCGTCCCAGGCTCGCGCCGAGGTGTTGCCACAGGGTCGACTCCATATAGCCCTGGGTCAGCAGCAACCAGGCTTTGGCCAGCACGGCCTCAGGGGACGGCAAAAACAACGGTTCGATCCACTCGGCGGCGGTCACCGCCCACCACAGCAGGAGCAGGGTGGTCAGGGTCAGGCCGCTGATCCAGCGGGTGCTCAGGCTGCGTCGGGGTTTGGCAACCGGCGTTGACGGGCTACTGCGTTTGGCCGCGACCGGCACTTCCAGGCTGCTCATGCGAACTCCAGCCGCACGGCGGCGCTGCGTTGAGAAAACACCCGGCTCAGCACATGCTCGCGGGTTTCGATAAAGCGCGGGTCGGACTTGATCGCCCTGGCCGATTCACCAGCGGCATAACGCTGGCCGAAGTCCAGCTGCAGGCGCTCAACGATCTGCCCCGGATTGGGCGCCAGAAGGATCAGGTCGGTGGCGAGGAACACCGCCTCTTCAATGTCGTGGGTGATCAGGAACACCGGTTTGGCCGTGCGTTGCCAGACCTGCAGGAGCAACTCCTGCATCTGTTCACGGGTAAAGGCATCGAGGGCACCAAACGGCTCGTCCATCAGCAGCACCCGCGGGTCGGCGGCCAAGGCGCGTGCCAGGCCAACACGTTGTTTCTGGCCACCGGACAATTGCCAGATGCGCCGCGTGCCGAAGTCGGCCAGGTCAACCAGCGCGAGCATTTCCCGGGCCTTGCGTTCACGCTCGGGGCGCGGCACGCCCGCCAGTTCCAGGCCGAAGGCGACGTTGGCCAGGACATCCTGCCAGGGCAGCAGGGCATCGTCCTGGAACACTACGCCGCGCTCGGCGCTCGGGCCTTGCACCGGCACTCCATCGAGGCTGATGCGCCCGGCACTGGGCGTTACGAATCCGGCGATCAGGTTGAGCAGCGAGGTCTTGCCGCTGCCCGAAGGGCCGAGGGCCACCAGCAACTGCTGTGGGCCCAGGCTCAGGTTGATATCGGCCAGCACCGGTTCGGCTGCGCCGGGGTACTGTGCGCTGATGCGCTCCAGTTCAAGCAATGCCATGACAATCTCCGATCAATTATGAGAGCAGGCTTGTGTGGGAGCGGGCTTGCCCCGCGATACAGCCACTGCGGTCAACCATCACTGCACAAACCGCGCACTCACAAACGGCGCGTAGTCCGGCAGTACCGCTTCGACCTTGCCCTGTTCCTTGAGGAAGGTGGCGGTGTCGGTGATGGCCTGGGTGGTCGGTGCGCCGAGTGCGGCAATCTGGTCGGCCGCCAGCGGGAACACGTTGCCTTGCAGCAGGGCTGGAATGTCCGTGGCTTTGGCGCCGGAGAGCTTGACCAGTTTGTCGACGTTGCTCTGGTTGGCCAGCCAGGCTTGTGGGTCTTTGCGGTAGTCGGCGTAGGCATCCAGGGTGACTGTGGCGAAGGCCTTGACGATTTCAGGGTGCTTGGCGGCGAAGTCCTTGCGCACGATCCAGGCATCGAAGGTCGGTGCGCCTTTCTCGGCCAGTTCGCCGGAGGTGATCAGCACCTTGCCGTTTTCCTTGGCCACACCCAGGGCCGGGTCCCAGACGTAGGTGGCGTCGATGTCACCGCGTTTCCATGCAGCGATGATCGCCGGTGGTGCGAGGTTGAGGATCTGTACCTTGGCCGGGTCGATGTTCCACTGTTTAAGCGCGGCCAGCAGGCTGTAATGACCGGTTGAAACGAAAGGCACGGCGATCTTCTTGCCGATCAGGTCCTGCGGCGAATTGATCCCGGCGCCTTCGCGGGCCACCAGGGCTTCGGCAGCGCCGATCTGGGTAGCGATCAGAAAGGTTTCCACCGGCAGTTTGCGGGTCGCGGCGGCGGCCAGAGGGCTGGAGCCGAGGTAGCCGATCTGCACATCGCCCGAGGCCACCGCGGTGATCACATCGGCGCCACTGTCGAATTTGCGCCAGTCGATGCTGGCCTTGCTGGCTTTTTCATAGTCGCCGTTGACCTGGGCGACTTTCGCCGGATCGACGGTGGTCTGGTAGGCAACGGTCAGGTCGGCCGCCTGAGCGAACCAGCTGGCGCCAGCCAGGGTCAGGGCGGCGAACAGGCGCAGCGGAGCATGCAGGGTCATGGTGAACTCCTTCTCGGGCGGGTATTGGTGTTGTGTGGGGAAAAGACTAGATGATCTAAGAAAGTTAAAATAAATAACTTTTTAGCATTAGCTTAGGAGCCAATCGCTTTAAGCTTTCAGGCTTGCCTGTGGGAGCGAGCTTGCCTCGCGATGACGGAAATCAAGGTCATCAGCCGCTGAAAACGAAATGATGGGTGAATGCAGCGAACACGCCAGATAAGGCGGTCTAAAAAGTTATTTGCTAATAACCTTTAGGAATTAGCTTGTGTGTCGATAACGACAGCGGAGAAAATTTCGGTGCATATTC
>JBOICD010000380.1:0-3866 GCA_050739855.1 Pseudomonas sp. | reverse complement strand
ATCCCATCCCAACCCAACCCAAGGATCATAGCCCCCGGGATTCCGTGAAAGCCAAAAAAAACCCCGGCCATTGGCCGGGGTCTTTTTCACATCACCTGCTGAATCACTCCTGGCTAGCCAGTTTGTGCTCCAGATAGTGAATGTTGACGCCACCTTTGCAGAAACCTTCATCACGCACCAGGTCGCGGTGCAACGGGATGTTGGTCTTGATACCGTCGACGACGATTTCGTCCAGGGCATTGCGCATGCGGGCCATGGCTTCGTCACGGTCTTTGCCGTAGGTGATCAGCTTGCCGATCAGCGAGTCGTAGTTCGGCGGTACCGCATAGCCGCTGTACAGGTGCGAATCGACGCGAACGCCGTTGCCGCCTGGGGCGTGGAAATGCTTGACGGTGCCTGGGCTCGGGATGAATTTCTTCGGGTCTTCGGCGTTGATCCGGCACTCCAGCGAGTGACCACGAATCACCACGTCATCCTGAGTGAACGACAGCTTGTTGCCAGCGGCGATGCTGAGCATCTCCTTGACGATGTCGATACCGGTGACCATCTCCGAAACCGGGTGCTCCACCTGAACACGGGTGTTCATTTCGATGAAGTAGAAATGACCGTTTTCGTAGAGGAACTCGAAGGTGCCGGCGCCACGGTAGCCGATCTCGATGCACGCCTGGACGCAGCGGGTGAAGACTTCCTGGCGGGCTTTCTCGTCGATGCCCGGGGCTGGCGCTTCTTCCAGAACCTTCTGGTGGCGGCGCTGCAGCGAGCAGTCGCGGTCGCCCAGGTGCACGGCGTTGCCCTGGCCATCGGACAGGACCTGGACTTCCACGTGACGTGGGTTGGTCAGGAACTTCTCGAGGTAGACCATCGGGTTGCCGAACGCGGCACCGGCTTCGCTGCGGGTCAGCTTGGCCGAAGCGATCAGGTCTTCTTCCTTGTGCACCACGCGCATGCCGCGACCACCACCGCCACCGGCGGCCTTGATGATCACCGGGTAGCCGACTTCACGGCCGATGGCCAGTGCGGTCTCTTCGTCTTCCGGCAGCGGGCCGTCGGAGCCCGGTACGGTTGGAACGCCAGCACGCTTCATCGCGTCCTTGGCCGAAACCTTGTCGCCCATCAGGCGAATGGTGTCGGCTTTCGGGCCGATGAAGGCAAAACCGGAGTTCTCGACCTGCTCGGCGAAGTCGGCGTTTTCCGCGAGGAAGCCGTAGCCCGGGTGAATGGCGGTAGCGCCGGTCACTTCGGCAGCGGCAATGATCGCCGGGATGTGCAGGTAGGACTGGCTGGCCGAAGCCGGACCGATGCAGACCGACTCGTCTGCCAGGCCCAGGTGCATCAGTTCGCGGTCAGCCGTGGAGTGTACGGCGACGGTCTTGATGCCCAGCTCTTTGCAGGCACGCAGGATCCGCAGGGCAATTTCCCCACGGTTGGCGATCAGGACTTTTTCCAGCTTCGCAGACATCGTTGGCTCTCCGCGGTTCAAACGATGGTGAACAGCGGCTGGTCGAACTCAACCGGCTGACCGTCTTCTACCAGGATGGATTCGATCACACCGCTGGTTTCAGCTTCGATGTGGTTCATCATCTTCATGGCTTCGACGATGCACAGGGTGTCGCCTTTCTTCACGGTCTGGCCGACTTCCACGAAGGCTGGCGAGGTTGGCGAGGCTTTGCGGTAGAAGGTGCCGACCATTGGCGAACGGGCAACGTTGCCGTTCAGTTTTGGCGCGGCCGGGGCTTCGGCAACAGCAGGTGCGGCGGCAGGCGCGGCTACTGGAGCAGCGGCGGCAACTGGAGCCGGAGCGTAGTACTGCTGGGCCGGGGTCTTGCTGTGACGGCTGATCCGTACGGATTCCTCGCCTTCCTTGATCTCCAGCTCGTCGATGCCAGACTCTTCCAGCAGTTCGATCAGTTTCTTGACTTTACGGATATCCATTAATCATCAACTCCCAAGGTTCGGTCAGGGGCGTAAATATAAAAACGTGTTAGCAAACGTTTCTTGTGAGCCCCGGCCTACAGGCCAGGTTCTCGTCATCAGGGCTTTGCGTTAGCAGCCAGGTATTCCAGGGCAGACTCCAGGGCCAAGCGGTAACCGCTGGCGCCCAGGCCGCAGATCACGCCTACAGCGACATCAGAAAAGTAGGAGTGATGGCGAAAAGGTTCACGCTTGTGCACGTTGGACAGATGCACTTCGATGAATGGGATGCTCACTGCCAGCAATGCGTCACGTAATGCGACGCTTGTATGCGTGAAAGCCGCCGGATTGATCAGGATGAAGTCGACCCCTTCACCGCGCGCGGCATGGATACGGTCGATCAATTCATACTCGGCATTGCTTTGCAGGTATTGCAAGTGATGGCCGGCGGCACGGGCGCGCTGCTCCAGGTCCTGGTTGATCTGGGCCAGGGTAACAGCGCCGTAGACCCCCGGTTCACGGGTGCCGAGCAGGTTCAGGTTGGGGCCGTGCAGCACCAGTAGCGTTGCCATCTGTGGTTCCTTTTATCGTTAGGCACAAACGTTGCGCGGCGACTATGCCGTAAACCGCCGGGCAGTGTCCAGTTACCCGCAATAGCCAGCACGATGACCGAGATTCACGCCAAATATGTGACTAATTTATTAAATTCGGTCATGGATGATGGCTTTTCAGCGGCCAGCAGAAGTTATAGACCCAGATCGGCGCGAATGCGCGTCAGATGCTCGGCAAATTCGCCGGCGTTTGTCTCACCTACCACGCGAGCGCTGGTTTTTTCGCTGCCGTTCGCGGCAAAGAACAATAGCGCTGGCGGACCGAACAACTGGTAGCGGTCGAGCAGGGTACGCTGTTCGGCGTTGCTTTCGGTGATATCGAAGCGCAGCAGCTTGTAGCCTTCAAGCTGACGCTGGACCGCAGGGGCGGTCAGCACCTCGTGCTCGATGACCTTGCAACTGATGCACCAGTCGGCGTACCAGTCCAGTACCACCGGTTGTCCATCGGCCTTGGCCTGGGCCAGGGCATTGTCGAGCGCGGCGGGGGTGGTCACGGTCTGCCAGGCGTTTTCGGACCTGGCCTGGACGTTGCCAGCATTGCCGGGGACGGCGGCCCGAGGCAACGGGCGCAGCGGGTCGGTCTGGCCACTCAGTGCGCCATACCAGCAGGCCAGGGCGTAGACCAGCAGCAACAGGCCGAGCAACTGCGCCAGGCGCTGCAGGGTGGTTTTCACGGTGAACTCCAGAGCGCCGAGGAACACGGCCACACCTGCACTCAACAGGCCCACCAGCAGCAACGTGACCTGGCCGGGCAATACCCGGCTGAGCAGGCCGATGGCCAGGCCCAGCAGCAGTACGCCAATGGCATTCTTCACCGTCACCAGCCAGGGGCCGCTTTTTGGCAACCAGGCTGCACCACCGGTGGCCACCAGCAGCAGCGGGGCGCCCATGCCCAGGCCCAGGGCGAACAGTTTCAACGCGCCACCCGCTGCATCGCCGCTGGCGCTGATATACAGCAACGCCCCGGCTAGGGGGGCCGACACGCAGGGCGACACCAGCAAGCTCGAGAACACCCCGAGAATTGCCGCGCCGAGCAGCGAACCGCCCTTGGTCCGACCGACCAGACGCTCCAGGCGATGGCTGATGGCATGAGGCAGCTTCAATTCGAACAGGCCGAACATGGCCAGGGCGAACAGCACGAAAAACAGCGAGAACGGCACCAGCACCCAGGCTGACTGCAGGCGTGCCTGCAGGTTCATGCCTGCGCCGAACAGGCCCATCAGTGCGCCAAGCAGGGCGAAGCAGGCGGCCATCGGCAGTACGTAGGCCAGCGACAGGCTGAAACCGCGCTGGCCACCGACCTGACCACGCAGGACCACACCGGAGAGGATCGGCAGCATCGGC
>JBOICD010000379.1:0-3886 GCA_050739855.1 Pseudomonas sp. | reverse complement strand
GTTGATTTTCTGGCTGTGGTCGCGTAGTCCCCTTAACGGGAATCTGACAGAAATTTCCGAGGCATCACCTCATTGATCCATTACCGCACAGGTTCCCCCGTGTGCCCTCGCTCAGGTGCCTATCGATGCCCGTATGCGTCCTTGTCGCGCCTTCGTGGGTAACTGTAAGAACCTTCTCGACTGTCACAAGTACTGTATCAACCCCTGTCACAAGCTGTTGCCAAGCGCCTGCTGGCCCCGTTACGATAGACCTACCTTTCTCCTTGTAGATTCTCAATCTGCAAACCGAAGCTCCCGCGTTTCGCCCAGCAACAACGGGCGATTCTGCTCGGTCACGCTGCGGATATAGTCCCACAGCAGGGTGATCCGCTTGAGCTTGCGCAGATCCTCGCGGCAGTACATCCAGAACTGCCGGGTAATCTCCACCTCTTCAGGCAGAATCGCTACCAGGCGCGGATCCTGCGCGGCCAGGAAACACGGCAGAATCGCCAACCCGCGACCCTGCTGCGCCGCCACGTACTGGGCGATCACGCTGGTGCTACGCAGGTTGGCGCTGGCGGCCGGGATCAGATTGGCCAGGTACAGCAACTCCGAACTGAAGGCCAGGTCGTCGACGTAACTGATGAATTGGTGACGCGCCAGGTCGCTGCTGCGGGTGATCGGTTCGTGGCTGTCCAGATACTCCTGGGTGGCGTACAGGCGCAGGCGGTAGTCGCACAGTTTGCAGCAGACATACGGGCCATGTTCCGGGCGCTCCAGGGCGATGACGATGTCCGCTTCGCGCTTGGACAGGCTGATGAAGTGCGGCAGCGGCAGGATGTCCACGGAAATGGCCGGATAGGCATCGACGAAGCGGCTCAGCTGCGGGGTGACGAAGAAGCTGCCAAAGCCCTCGGTGCAGCCCATGCGCACATGCCCGGAAAGCGCCACGCCGGAGCCTGAAACCTGCTCGCAGGCCATGTGCAGGGTGCTTTCGATCGACTCGGCATAACTGAGCAGGCGCTGGCCTTCGGCGGTCAGGATAAAGCCGTTGGTCCGCGACTTTTCGAACAGCAAGGTGCCCAGTGCCAGCTCCAGCGAGCTGATCCGCCGTGACACCGTGGTGTAGTCCACCCCCAGGCGTTTGGCCGCGCTGCTGGCCTTGCGGGTACGGGCCACTTCAAGAAAGAACTTCAGGTCATCCCAGTTCAGGGCGCCTAGAGAGGTGATGTTTTTTTGCATGTTGGTCCGGCTTTTATGTGCGTTTTTATTGGATCTTTGCACATCTATACTCCAAAACAAGCCCTAGACCCAAGCGTCCGTCGAGGCTACCCCGGCGACGTCGATCTCTCCCTAACAACAATTTCAGGAGAACGCACATGAACGCATCCCTTACTCCCGGCCAGACCAAGGTCGAGCAGGTCAAGCTGCTGATCGACGGCCAGTGGGTCGAATCGAAAACCAGCGAATGGCGCGACGTGGTCAACCCGGCCACACAAGAAGTACTCGCCCGTGTACCGTTCGCCACTGCCGAAGAAGTCGACGCCGCCATCGCCGCCGGCCAGCGTGCCTTCCAGACCTGGCGCGACACCCCGATCGGCGCGCGCATGCGCATCATGCTCAAGCTGCAAGCCTTGATTCGTGAACACTCCAAGCGCATCGCCGTGGTTCTCAGCGCCGAGCAGGGCAAGACCATTGCCGACGCCGAAGGCGATATCTTCCGCGGCCTGGAAGTGGTCGAGCACGCGTGCAGCATCGGTAGCCTGAAGATGGGCGAGTTCGCCGAGAACGTCGCCAGTGGTGTCGATACCTACACCCTGCGCCAACCGATCGGGGTTTGCGCCGGTATCACCCCGTTCAACTTCCCGGCGATGATCCCGCTGTGGATGTTCCCGATGGCCATCGTCTGCGGCAACACCTTCGTGCTCAAGCCGTCCGAGCAGGATCCGCTGTCGACCATGATGCTGGTGGAGCTGGCGCTGGAAGCCGGTGTACCGGCCGGTGTGCTGAACGTCGTACACGGTGGCAAGCAGGTGGTCGATGCCCTGTGCACGCATCCGGACATCAAGGCGATCTCCTTTGTCGGCTCCACCGAAGTCGGTACCCACGTCTACAACCTCGCCGGCCAGCATGGCAAGCGTGTGCAGTCGATGATGGGCGCGAAGAACCATGCGGTGGTGCTGCCTGATGCCAACCGTACCCAGACCCTCAATGCCCTGGTCGGTGCCGGCTTCGGCGCGGCCGGTCAGCGTTGCATGGCCACCTCGGTGGCGGTGCTGGTAGGCAAGGCACGCGAATGGCTGCCAGAGCTCAAAGAGCTGGCGGCCAACCTCAAGGTCAACGCTGGTAATGAGCCGGGTACCGATGTCGGCCCGCTGATTTCCAAGCGCGCCAAGGAGCGTGTGCTGGGCCTGATCGAAAGCGGGATCAAGGAAGGCGCCAAGCTTGAACTCGATGGTCGTGATGTAAGCGTGCCAGGCTACGAGCAGGGCAACTTCGTCGGCCCGACCCTGTTCTCCGGGGTGACCACCGACATGCAGATCTACACCCAGGAAATCTTCGGCCCGGTGCTGGTGGTGCTGGAAGTCGATACCCTCGACGAGGCCATCGCCCTGGTCAACCGCAACCCCTTCGGTAACGGCACCGGCCTGTTTACCCAGAGTGGCGCTGCGGCGCGCAAGTTCCAGAACGAAATCGACGTCGGTCAGGTCGGCATCAACATCCCGATTCCGGTGCCGGTTCCGTTCTTCAGTTTCACCGGTTCGCGTGGCTCCAAGCTCGGCGACCTGGGCCCGTACGGCAAGCAAGTGGTGCAGTTCTACACTCAGACCAAGACTGTCACCAGCCGCTGGTTCGATGACGACAGCGTCAACGACGGTGTGAACACCACCATCAGCCTGCGCTAAGGAGTTGATCATGCGTATTGCATTTATCGGTCTGGGCAACATGGGCGCGCCGATGGCGCGCAACCTGATCAAGGCCGGGCATCAACTGAATCTGTTCGACCTGAACAAAACCGTACTGGCCGAGCTTGCCGAACTCGGCGGGACGATCAGCAGTTCGCCGCGCGATGCCGCGCAGCAGAGCGACATGGTCATCACCATGCTGCCAGCCGCCGCTCATGTGCGGGGTGTGTACCTGAACGAAGACGGGGTGCTGGCCGGTGTTCGTGCTGGCACGCCAGTGGTCGACTGCAGCACGATTGATCCGCAGACCGCCCGTGATGTCTCGGCCGCTGCGGCCAAGCAGGGCGTGGACCTGGCCGATGCGCCGGTGTCCGGCGGCACCGGTGGTGCGGCGGCAGGCACCCTGACTTTCATGGTCGGTGCCAGCGATGAACTGTTCGCCACGCTGCAGCCGGTGCTGGCGCAGATGGGCCGCAACATTGTGCATTGCGGTGCGGTGGGCACCGGGCAGATCGCCAAGATCTGCAACAACCTGCTGCTGGGCATCTCGATGATCGGTGTGTCGGAGGCCATGGCCCTGGGCAATGCCCTGGGGATCGATACCAAAGTGCTGGCGGGCATCATCAACAGCTCTACCGGGCGCTGCTGGAGCTCGGACACCTACAACCCGTGGCCGGGCATCATCGAAACCGCTCCGGCCTCGCGTGGCTACACCGGTGGTTTTGGTGCCGAACTGATGCTCAAGGACCTGGGCCTGGCAACCGAGGCGGCGCGTCAGGCGCACCAGCCGGTGATCCTCGGTGCGGTGGCGCAACAGCTGTACCAGGCCATGAGCCTGCGCGGTGACGGCGGCAAGGATTTCTCGGCGATTGTCGAAGGCTATCGCAAGCCCGAGTAACGAGGCGGACTTTATCGCGGGGCCCGTTCCACACCCACCTGTAACTGCGCACCGGGTGGGTGAGGAGCGGGATTCGCGATGTTTTCCAGGCTCACTCTGTGGG
>JBOICD010000378.1:0-3896 GCA_050739855.1 Pseudomonas sp. | reverse complement strand
CAGCTGAGCTATGGCGCAGGTTTGCTGCTGCTGGCGCCGCTGGGCGACCTGTTCGAGCAGCGCCGGCTGATCGTCAGCATGATCGGCATCAGCACCCTGGGCCTGTTGATAAGTGCCTTTTCGCCGAGTCTGGTCTGGCTGCTGCTGGGTACCACGCTGACCGGACTGTTCTCGGTGGTGGCCCAGGTGCTGGTGCCGATGGCCGCGGGCTTGAGTGATCCAAGCCAGCGCGGACGCGTGGTCGGCACGCTGATGAGCGGGCTGCTGCTGGGCATTCTGCTGGCGCGCACGGCTGCCGGTTTCATGGCCGAACTGGGCGGCTGGCGCAGTATCTACCTGTTGGCTGCGGGGCTGATGGCGATCTGCGCCATTGCCCTGGCGCGCGCCCTGCCGGAACGCCACCAGCACGCGGGGCTCAGCTATCCGGCATTGATCGGTTCGGTGTTTCGCCTGTTCGTCGATGAGCCGGTATTACGCCTGCGCTCATTGCTCGGCTTGCTGGCCTTCAGCCTGTTCGCGCTGTTCTGGACGCCGCTGGCGTTTCTCCTGGCGGCCGAGCCCTACCACTATTCGGATGCCGTGATCGGCCTGTTCGGCCTGGCCGGCGCCGCTGGCGCACTGTCGGCCAACTGGGCTGGCCGCCTGGCGGACCGCGGCAAGGGTCCGTTGGGTACCACCGTCGGTTTGCTGGCCCTGCTGCTGTCCTGGGTACCCTTGGGCTTCGCGCAATCGTCATTGCTGGCACTGTTGGTCGGCGTGCTGCTGTTGGACCTGGCTGTGCAATTGGTACATGTGAGCAACCAGAACGCGGTGATTGCCCTGCGCCCGGAAGCGCGCAACCGCCTTAATGCTGGCTACATCACCTGCTACTTCATTGGCGGTGCGCTGGGTTCGTTGCTCGGCACCCAGCTGTTCCAGACCTACGGCTGGCACGGCATCGTTCTCGCCGGCCTGACGATCGGCAGCCTGGCCTTGCTGGCCTGGGCCCTGGCCGAACGCCAGCGCAGCCTGCGGGCACGCACGGCCTGACGCACAAACCGCGGGCGACCCTCCGTCGCCTGCCAATTGACTTGTCGCGATACCGGGTCTTGAGTAGGGACTGCTCAACAGCCCCTTCTATTTGGATGCCACGATGACAAGACTCACGGTTCAATCCGGCGATTTCTTGCAAGGTGAAGGCGAGTACCGCAACGGATCGCTCACACTCAAGACCTGCCGCAGCCCTTCCCCTGGGGAAAGAATCGCCCTTACCCGCATCAGTGAACTGATCGTCGCCAATCAGGAGTCCAGCCGCAGCCTGAGCAGTGCCTTGGGGTGGGGCATGGCCGGCGCCCTGGTGGCAGGGCCGGTCGGCCTGATTGCCGGCCTGTGGCTGGGCGGCAAAGAGGAAGAAATCACCTTCGTGGCCACCTTCAAGGATGGCCGCAAGCTAATGGCGATCACCGACAAAAAAACCTGGTCGAAGCTCAACGGCCACTGGCGCCGCCATACACAACCGGCCGCCAATCGCTGAATCGACGCTCAGCGCGTTCGTTCTATCGTTTGCAACCCAGCATGAAACAGGGGCACCGGGATCCGGTCGCCCCTGCTAAGATGCGCGCCCGTCTGCCCGGCGCAATGCCGGCAGGCCTTCTGCAATTCATTGGACTTACGTCCCTCCGGACCGCGACCGAACCCTGGCGGCGCGTCTGCTGCATGCCCTCAAGGAGCTTTTTGCATGACCCTGCCCCGCCCTCGCCTGCCCTTGAGCCTGCTCGGCTTGAGCCTGGCCCTGCCCGCCTGCCACAGCCTGGCCGAGGACAGCATCATTCTGGCACCGGTCAAGGTGTCCGCAGCCTATAGCGAGGGCTATCAGGTACAGGAGGCGTCGGTAGCGGGTTTTGCCCCGGCGCCACTGCTCGATACACCGGCATCGGTGGCGGTGTTCAGCGAGCAACTGCTGGCCGATCGACAGGTGCGCAAGCTCAGCGAAGTATTGCAAAGCGATGCCTCGGTGGGCGAAAGCTATGCGCCGATCGGCTACTACGAAAACTTCAACGTGCGCGGTTTCGAACTCAATGCCGCCAGCAGCTACAAGATCAACGGCCAGACCATTGCCGGCGAGCAGAATGTGGCGCTGGAGAACAAACAGCAGGTCGAATTGCTCAAGGGCCTGTCCGGGTTGCAAAGCGGCGTTGCCGAACCCGGCGGGTTGATCAACTACGTGACCAAACGCCCGGAGGAGGTGCGCTCGGTGACGGTGTCGAGCAACGAGCAGGGTGAACGCTACATCGCCACCGACCTTGGCGGCTGGTTCGGCAGTGAACGCCAGTTCGGCCTGCGCGCCAACCTCGCCCATGAAGATATCCGCTCCTACGTTGACCACGCCGACGGCAAGCGCGATTTCGCCGCCCTGGCCTTCGACTGGCAGATCAACCCCGATGCGGTGTTGCAACTGGATGCTGAATACCAGCAACGCGAACAGCGCTCGGTGCCGGGTTATCAACTGCTGGGCGGCACCCGCCTGCCCCACGACATCGACCCGCACGACCGCCTGGCCTACCAGCAATGGGCCAACCCGGTCACCATCGACTCCCTGAACCTGGGTGGACGCTTCGAATACCGCTTCAGCGATAACTGGACCGGCAGCGTCAGTGCTTCGCGCAGCAAGGTGGTGATCGACGATTACAGCTCGTTTGCCTGGGGCTCGAGCGAGGGCGCCTATTTCAGCAGTGCGGGCGACTATGACATGTATGACTACCGCAGCCCCGACGATACCCGTCGCACCGACGAAGCCCAGGCGGCACTCAACGGTCGCTTCGATGCTCTGGGCCTGGGGCACGAGTTGACGCTCGGCACCAGTGCCCAGCGCCGCACGCTGGACCAGCGTCCCTACTTCAACGAATGGATCGGCAGCGGCAACATTTACCAGCAAACACCGGCATTGCCACCCTCCGACAAAACCGTAGGCTCCAGTACCCGTCGCCTGGACAGCCGTCAGTACGGCCTGTTTGCCAGTGACCGGATCAGCTTCAACGAGCAGTGGCAGACGGTCCTGGGCGCACGCCTGGTACGCCTCGATGAAAAGACCTTCGACGAGGATGGCAACCCTGGGCGTCATACCCGCGACTACCAACTGCTGCCCAACGCCGCCCTGATCTACAAACCGCGTGCGGACATCTCCCTGTACACCAGCTACAGCAAAGGCATCTCCTCCGGTGGTACCGCGCCGTGGTTCGCCAGCAACAGTGCCGAAATCCTCGCCCCGACGCTGTCGCACCAACTGGAAGTCGGCATCAAGCGCGACTGGCAGCGCCTGAGCCTGAGCGCGGCGTTGTTCCAGCTGCGCCAGGCCTATCAGTATTCCCGGCCGGACGGCGCCGGTAACTTCACCTACGTGCAGCAAGGCCAGCAGAAGAACATCGGCCTGGAACTGGGCGCTAGCGGCTGGTTGACCGAACGTCTGCAGATCAATGCCAGCGCCGCGGCCATCCGTGCCCGGGTGAAGAACAGCGGCACCGCCGATTATGAAGATCATCAGGCGCTCAACGTGCCGAACTTCCGTGCTGCGCTGCAGGCTGATTACAGCCTACCGATCCCCGGCCTGGCGCTGCTTGGCGGGGCACGCTACAGCGCCAGCAAGTACGCCAATCAGGCGGGGACGGTGGAGGTCGGCAGCTATGCGGTGTTCGATGTGGGCAGCCGTTACAGCACCAGGATTGCTGGCTACGACACGACGCTGCGGCTGATGGTCGATAACGTGTTCGACAAGCGCTACTGGCGGGATGCCGGGGAGTACCTGGGCGATGGCTATCTGTTCCAGGGCGCGCCGAGGACTGCGCGGGTGTCGGCTTCTGTGAGTTTCTGAGGGATTTATCGCGGGGCAAGCCCGCTCCCACAAGGCTGAGTCCATACCT
>JBOICD010000377.1:0-3906 GCA_050739855.1 Pseudomonas sp. | reverse complement strand
ACCGCAGAAGAGAACCGGCATGAACGAGACTGTGATACGCACCGATCACGCAACCACCCGAGGCGCCAGCGCACCCGCCTTTGCCGGGCATCCTGGCTACAACCGGATGTTCGCGCCTGATCAACTGACGCTGGGCATCTTTCTGCCACTGCGCTTCTATCAAAGCGATATGAGCATCCTGGCCGGACAGGCCGAGCTTGTCAGCGAGATCGACCGACTCGGGTTCGCTGCTGTCTGGGTCAGGGACGTACCGTTGTTCGATCCGTACTTCGGCGATGCGGGGCAAGTCTTCGACCCCTTCACCTACCTGGCCTACCTGGCCGCCAAGACGCAACGAATCAGCCTGGCCACCGGCAGTGCGATTTTTTCCCTGCGCCATCCGATCGACCTGGCCAAGGCGGCTTCGACCATCGACCAACTGTCTGGCGCACGCCTGGTCATGGGCATCGCCTCCGGTGACCGTCCTGTGGAGTTTCCGGCGTATGGCCTGGAGCACAGTGAACGCGGGGAGCGCTTTGCCGAAGCGGTGAGCTATTTTCGCCAGCTACTGCAAGAGGGAGAGCATACGATTACCTCACCGCTCGGCCACCTGAACGGAGCTCAGCTACTGCCCAAGCCCGCCGCAGGCAAAATTCCATTACTGGTCACCGGCTCGTCGCGCCAATCGATGCAGTGGCTGGGAGAACATGCCGATGGCTGGCTGACCTATCCACAATCAACACAAACCATCATCGGCCCGAGACAACTGGCAGATAAAATCCGCACTTGGCGCAACCACATCCCGGACCAGGGCTTTCGCCCCCACGTGACCAATGAGTGGATCGACCTGGACGAGGACCCGAATTGCCCACGCACCGCGCTGCAGGGTGGCTATGTGCTCAAAACCGGCCGCAAGGGCCTGATCGAACTGCTCGGTGAGTGGCGCGCTGCCGGGGTGAATCACGCAGCGCTGGGCATCCACCTGGCGCGACGCCCTGCGCAAGACATCATTCAAGAGCTTGGCGAAGAGGTCCTGCCGTTGTTCCCCGCCCACGACGGGCCGCGACCGCTGGCGCAACACTGGTAATCACAGACCGGAACACTTCACCCCCCGCTGCGTGCATCGCAGTGGGCTTTTCACTCGCACACCCGGTCTTTGCCAGCCGCCTTGGCCCGGTACAAGGCTTGATCAGCCCGCGCCAGTAGCTGCGCCTGGTCCTCACCTTCCAGGCGCTGTACCACGCCATAGCTCATGGTCAATTGGCACTCGCCTATCGGCGGTGCCTGCTCCAGCGCCTGACGAATCATCGCCGCCAGCCTGCGCGCATCGTCAAGTGACGCACCGACCAGCACCACGGCAAACTCATCGCCACCCCAACGCGCCAGCAGCTGCGACTCACGCAGACAACGTCTGATTCGCCCCACCAGGTCGACCAGGGCACGGTCACCCCGCGCGTGACCGTATCGATCATTGATCGGCTTGAAGTCATCCAGATCCATAACGATCAGCGACAGCGGCTGACGAAAACGCCGGGCGCGTTCACATTCTTGCTGCAGGACTTTTTCCAGGCGATAGCGGTTGGCAATCAGGGTCAGGGCATCACGTTCAGCCAGGTCGCGATTCTCGTCCAGTTGACGCTGCAACTGCTGATTGACCCACGACAGTTCACGCGTACGCTCGGCGACCAGCGCTTCGAGTGACAGGTTCTGCTGCTCCAGCTGCTGCAATAAACGCTTGCTGGCGTCGATGTTGCGATGGGCGCCGAGCATCCGCGCCACTGAACCATCCGGATTACGCGCAATGACATGGCCGCTGTCTTCAATCCACAGGTAGCTGCCATCCTGGCATTTGCAGCGGTACTGCACTCGATACTGTTCAGCGCGCTGGGTGATATAGGCCTCAAAGTGCTCCATCACCCGCGGGTAGTCGTCGGGGTGGATGATGCTCTCCCAGGTGAGCACCGAGTTATCCAGAGAGTGACTGGCGTAGCCCAGCATCTTGTACCAACCCGGGTTGCGATAGACATAACCGGTGTTGGCATTCCAGTCCCAGATACCGTCGCTGATCAGATCCAGCAGGGTTTGCAGTTGAGTGTTCTCGAATGCTACGGATGGAACCTTCGGTGCTGCCGATTCAGGTGCCCGACTCATGGACCTTCTCCCTTGTCCCAGACGACGTCCCAGTCTTGCCTTGAAGCTGATGCGTTGATTGATTTGCCGTCAACGGCAAGGGCTTTCCCCTTCAAGGCAAGCATGCGCCGGTCGGGCGTCAGCCGCCCTCTCCCACGCCCCTTTATAGAGTAGAACCTAAAGGCCTGTTGACCAGCTGGCACAGGAATTGCCCTTGCCCGATGGTAATTCCACATTCGATCAAGGAGAGCGATCTGATGACCATCATCAATGGAGTTGGCTGGCAACAGCCGGTGATCAGCACTGTACGCAGCACTGCCGAGGTGGCTGCTGAACAGCAAGTACACATTCGCGCCACGGTGGCCACCCGCGACGCAGCCCCGCAACAGCAGAATCGCGGCAACACTGCCCAGCAAAACGCCGACGATGCTCGCGAAGAAGCCTTTGCCAAGCTCAAGGTGCAATTGCAAAACCCGGACGTTGCCCGACGCGAACAAGCCAGCGTGACCGCCGCCGATGCCCCGACCACGAGTGCCGCCCAGGAATTTCGCGACTACATGGCCCTCTCGCCTGCCGAGAAGATCAAACTCAAACTGCTGAACGAACTGGGCATCACTGAGGAAGAGTTCGACGCCCTGCCCCCAGAACAGCGGGAGATAATCGGGCGGAAAATTGCCGAACTGCTGAACAAGGAAACCGAACTGCAATCGCTGGCCACACTCAATGCGCACATTCAGGGGCCTGAATTGTCGGCGAATCTGGTGGCGCAATTGACACTGGTGGACGAGGCACAAATAAACCCCGGCGATACTCAGCGCAAAACAGATCCGCTAGCTTAAGCAATGACGGAGAAACGTGCGCTTGCACAACTGGCTGAGGAGAAATGGTGTCCCAGGGCAGGTTCGAACTGCCAACCTTCCCCTTAGGAGGGGGATGCTCTATCCAATTGAGCTACTGAGACACAGGGCCGGCAACGAGCGTTGCACGACGGAGGACGGCGTGCATGTTAACCAGCATACCGGCATTTGTCATGTCATCCGTGGGGCTTTTTACCTGTAGCTTTCAGCCCGCCGGCGATGGGGATCGTGCATTTTGCAACAAGGCAGTGAGCCATTATTGCAAAATGCACGAAAAATCCGCGCCAAAAACAATATAAGCGATTGATTTTAAAGGATTAAAAACTAGAAAACGGCTGGCATGCAGCGTGCAACTCGATAACAAAGTGCCCGGCAACCGCCCTTCACTGCTGTGGAGAATGCCTGATGAACCGCACACTGCTTTTGCTCAACGCCCTGGCATTGGCCGTACTGGTGGCCTTGATTCTGCAACCGCAAGGCGCTGTGGTAACGTCTCCAGCCGAAGCGGCGCCGGCGATGACTCCACATCTGACAGAATTCAACACCGCCGCAGATACGATGCCGACCTCAATCCAGCCGCCCAGACTACAACCCACAGCCGAACAGCGGCTGATCTTCTAAGCCTCATAGACCAGCAAGCAGACCCTGTTCACGCAGGAACTCAAGCAACCGTTCCACGGTGTCATCGAGCCGGGTGGAGTTGTCCAGCACGTACACATCCTTACCCGGCAGCTGCAGTTGCTGGCTGCGCGCCAGGCGACGCTCGATATCCTCCAGGCTTTCCCGGCCACGGGCGAGCAGGCGCTGGCGCAACACCTGCGGCTCGACAGTCAGCAGTACCGCCAGAAGGTCAGGATATCGTTGCCGCGCCTCAGCCAGGTGCGCGCGCGAGCCATTGACCAGCACGCTCCGCCCCTGCTGCAACCAGTGGTCGATCTGC
>JBOICD010000376.1:0-3940 GCA_050739855.1 Pseudomonas sp. | reverse complement strand
GCCACACCGCATCGCGGGGCAAGCCCGCTCCCACCGGGGGGTATCAGCCCAGTACGGTCCACAAGGCAAAACAGGCATACCAGAGCACTGCGGAGCGCAGCAGCAACTCCCACAGCGAGTCCAGCCCGACCAGCCCCTCAGGGCCCGCTGGCGCACCCTTGGGCATCTCTCCGGCAACATGGCCGACGGCGGCAATCAGCTTGGGCGCGGTGATGTTCCAGTGCAGCAGCTCATGCAGTATCACCCGGCTGACCGCGACAAAATTGCCGACCAGAGCAAAGCTCACACCCAGTATCCGCACCGGCGCCCAGTCAAAGGCATGGCGCAATTGCCCGGCACGCTCGCGTAGCGCTGGAACATGGGCATGCTCGGTAGTCAGGGCGAGCAAGCGGTACGCCAGTGCTGCGGCCGGCCCCAGCAGGACATACCAGAAAATCACCGCAAAGAAGCTTTGGTAGGCTTGCCACAGCAAGTGACCCTGAACCCGTTCAAGCAGCGATGAGGCATCGTCTCCGGTAACGCCCAGGTCGCGCTCGGCGACATGCACCGCAGCCTGCTCATCACCCCGTCGCCAGGCATCGCGAAAAGGTCCGAGGGCGGCTTTTACATCGCCTCGTCCCAAGCTGTAGATCAGCACCAAAAGGTGCACCGGCAGTGCCAACAGGCCATAGGCAACCGGCTCCAGCACCTGAAGCAACAAGGCCAGCACTATCACGGGCAACAACACCAGGATCGACAACACCCACCACGGGTGGCCCTTGCCGTTGCGCCCCAGGCGCGCCAGTTCGGTGCGAAAAAAACCATCGCGTTGCAGTCGCTGGCGCAGTGCCGAGAATTTCTCGACCCACAGCACCAGTAACAACACCAGAAAACTCATGATCTGTCCTCGTTGTCCTTGAGGGCCGCACGGTAGCGCGGCCAGTCGAAAGCCGGGCCCGGGTCGGTCTTGCGCCCCGGGGCGATATCGCTGTGACCTTGAATCCGCCGCGCATCGATAGCCGGCCAGGCCGCCTGGATCTGGCGGGTGAGCGTGTGCAGCGACTGGTACTGAGCCTCGGTAAACGGCTGCTCGTCGGTGCCTTCCAGCTCGATGCCGATGGAGAAGTCGTTGCACGCCTCGCGCCCGGCAAAGCAGGACACTCCGGCATGCCAGGCACGGTCCAGGCAGGAGACAAACTGGGTGACCTTGCCGTCACGCTCGATCAGAAAATGCGCGGAGACGCGCAGATGCTTGATCCCTTCGAAGTAGGGGTGTTCGTTGGGGTCCAGGCGATTCTGGAAGAATTCCTGGACCTTACCGGTGGCGAACTGCGCCGGTGGCAGGCTGATGTTGTGAATCACCAGCAGGGAGATAACCTCACCTTCGGCGCGGGCATTGAAATTCGGCGAAGGGCAATGGGTGATACCGGCGAACCAGCC
The DNA here is from genome assembly GCA_050739855.1 of Pseudomonas sp. Classification (GTDB taxonomy): domain Bacteria; phylum Pseudomonadota; class Gammaproteobacteria; order Pseudomonadales; family Pseudomonadaceae; genus Aquipseudomonas. Next base: position 2,521 of record JBOICD010000376.1, on the reverse strand, counting down.
TGTAGCGCGGTCCAGTTGCATAGAAGATCCTGAGGCACAAGAGCACGACCCCAGTATGCCCCGAGGCGTGACGGGATGCATCGTTAAAACATGTAGTAATCCAGCGGGCCGGGCCCGATCACAGCAAAAAAATACAGGTCGTATTATTTACCAAAATCAAGACACTCGCCAACACCGGCTGCCCTATAATCGCCGGCACTTAGCTTGTGGAGCCTGCCATGCCGAATTTACGCCTCGCCGACCTGACCGCCGAAATCGAAGCCAACGTGCGCCGTGCGCTGCTTGAAGACATTGGCAGCGGCGACATCACCGCCCAACTGATCCCGGCCGAGCGCCTGGCCCAGGCCACCATCATTACCCGCGATGATTGCGTGATCGCCGGGACCGCCTGGGTCGACGCCGTGTTTCGCCAGCTCGATCCACGGGTAGCCGTGCACTGGCAGGTCAAGGATGGCGAGCGCGCGCAGGCCAACCAGGTGTTGTTTCACCTTGAAGGCCCGGCCCGCTCGCTGCTGACCGGCGAGCGCAGTGCGCTGAACTTCCTGCAGATGCTCTCGGCCGTGGCTACTCGCGCGCAGTTCCTTGCCGACCAAGTCGCCGACACTCAGGTCAAACTGCTCGACACCCGCAAGACCCTGCCGGGTCTGCGTCTGGCGCAGAAATACGCGGTCACCTGCGGCGGTTGCCACAATCATCGCATCGGCCTGTTCGATGCCTTCCTGATCAAGGAAAACCACATCGCTGCCAGCGGTGGCATTGCCCAGGCCATCAACGCCGCGCACAAGATCGCCCCCGGCAAGCCGGTGGAAGTCGAAGTGGAAAGCCTGGACGAGCTCAAGCAAGCCCTGGATGCCGGTGCCGATATCATCATGCTCGACGAACTGAGCCTGGACGACATGCGCGAAGCCGTGCGTCTGAATGCCGGCAAGGCCAAGCTCGAAGCCAGTGGCGGGGTCAATGAAAGCACCTTGCGGGTAATTGCCGAGACCGGTGTGGACTACATCTCGATTGGTGCCATGACCAAGGATGTGAAGGCGGTGGATCTGTCCATGCGGCTTAGCCTCTGAGGCACAAAAAACCGGCCATCTGGCCGGTTTTTTCTTTGAAAGCATCGCGGGGCAAGCCCGCTCCCACAGGGTATATGGCACCTCTGTGGGAGCGGCCTTGCCCCGCGATCGGGCCTATCAGAACGAAGCGTTCTGCAGACCATCCAGGTAACGCTCGACGTCCAGCGCCGCCATGCAGCCGGCACCGGCCGAGGTGATGGCCTGACGGTAAACGTGGTCAGCCACGTCGCCTGCGGCAAACACACCTTCAACGTTGGTGGCGGTGGCGTTGCCGTCACGGCCGCCGTTGACCACCAGGTAGCCGTCCTTGAGGGTCAGCTGGCCTTCGAACAGCGAAGTGTTCGGGGTATGGCCGATGGCGATGAACACACCGTCAACCTTGATTTCATCGAAGCTGCCGTCGTTGTTCTTCAGGCGCGCACCGGTGACGCCCATGTCGTCGCCCAGCACTTCGTCCAGGGTGGCGTTGAGTTTCAGCTCGATCTTGCCTTCGGCCACACGGGCGTTGAGCTTGTCGATCAGGATCTTCTCGGCGCGGAAGGTCTCGCGGCGGTGCACCAGGGTGACCTTGCTGGCGATGTTGGCCAGGTACAGGGCCTCTTCGACGGCGGTGTTACCACCACCAACGACGGCCACAGGCTTGTTGCGATAGAAGAAGCCGTCGCAGGTGGCGCAAGCGGAAACGCCTTTGCCCATGAACGACTCTTCCGACGGCAGGCCCAGGTAACGAGCGCTGGCACCGGTGGCGATGATCAGCGCATCGCAGGTGTAGGTGGCGCTGTCGCCTTTGAGGGTGTACGGCTTGCTGGCCAGGTCGACGGCGTTGATGTGGTCGAACACCACTTCGGTCTCGAAGCGCTCGGCGTGTTCCTGCATACGTTGCATCAGCGCCGGGCCGGTCAGGCCGTGGGCATCGCCCGGCCAGTTGTCGACTTCGGTGGTGGTGGTCAGCTGGCCGCCAGCCTGCATGCCGGTAATCAGCAGCGGCTTGAGGTTGGCACGCGCAGCGTAGACCGCAGCGCTGTAACCGGCAGGGCCGGAACCGAGGATAATCACTCGCGAATGACGTACTTCAGACATCTCACACTCCTCTCGGGCTGGCACTCACTGGCCAGTCCCGTCACGCCGGGATCGCCGGCTGGAATAAAAAAGAACCTGCGAAGCACTTGGGGAAGGCTTTTCGCCGCAGGTCCTGAAAATCGTTAAGCCTGAGCCTTACAGGCTGGCAGCGTTTTCCGCCAGGTAATCGGCAACGCCCTTGGCGTCAGCCTTCATGCCTTTCTGGCCTGGGCGCCAGCCGGCCGGGCAGACTTCACCGTGCTGTTCGGTGAACTGCAGGGCTTCGACCAGACGGATCATCTCGTCGACTTCACGGCCCAGCGGCAGGTTGTTGACTACCTGATGCTGAACCACACCTTGCTGGTCGATCAGGAACGAAGCACGCAGTGCTACAC
>JBOICD010000375.1:0-3971 GCA_050739855.1 Pseudomonas sp. | reverse complement strand
CGCGTCGGCCTCGCCCGCGCGCTGGCCATGGACGCCGATATCCTGCTGATGGACGAACCCTTCTCGGCCCTCGACCCGCTGATCCGTCAGGGCCTGCAGGACGAGTTGCTGGAGCTGCAACGCAAGCTGAGCAAGACCATCGTGTTCGTCAGCCACGACCTGGACGAAGCACTGAAGCTGGGCAGCCGCATCGCCATCATGAAAGACGGCAAGATCATCCAGTACAGCAAGCCTGAAGAGATTGTCCTCAACCCGGCCGACGAATATGTACGCACCTTCGTCGCCCACACCAACCCGCTCAACGTGCTGTGTGGCCGCAGCCTGATGCGCACCCTGGACAAGTGCAAGCGCATCAATGGTTCGGTGTGCATCGATCCGGGTGGCGACTCGTGGCTGGATCTGGCCGAAGGCAACACCATCAAGGGTGCGCGTCAGGGCGCTACGGGTATGGACCTGCAGAACTGGGCACCGGGGGAAGCGGTGGAAGGGTTGGCCCGCAAGCCAACGTTGGTCAGTGCCAGCATCGGTATGCGTGAAGCCCTGCAGATCCGTTACCAGACCGGTAACAAGCTGGTGCTGCAGGAAGGTAATAGCGTGGTGGGGATTCTCGGTGACAGCGAGTTGTATCACGCGCTGTTGGGCAAGAATCTGGGGTGAAGCTATCGCGGGGCAAGCCCGCTCCCACAGGGATCACCTAAAACCCTGTGGGAGCGGGCTTGCCCCGCGATAGAGGACCGTCAGCGAACGACAATCCCCTGCTTGGCCATGAACGCCTTGGCCTCCGGCACTGTGTACTCACCGAAGTGGAAGATGCTCGCCGCCAGCACCGCGCTGGCATGTCCTTCCAGAATCCCGTCAGCCAGGTGCTGCAGGTTGCCCACACCACCGGAAGCAATCACCGGAATGCCCAGGGCATCGCTGATGGCCCGGGTCACGCCCAGGTCAAAGCCGTTCTTCATGCCGTCCTGATCCATGCTGGTCAGCAGGATCTCACCGGCACCCAGGCCTTCCATCTTCTTCGCCCACTCCACCGCATCCAGGCCGGTCGGCTTGCGACCGCCATGGGTGAAGATTTCCCAGCGCGGGGTTTCGCCCGGAGCGGAAACCTTCTTGGCGTCGATCGCGACCACGATGCACTGCGAACCAAAGTGCGCGGCAGCCTCGCCAACGAACTCCGGGTTGAACACCGCGGCAGTGTTGATCGAGACCTTGTCGGCACCGGCGTTGAGCAGGTTGCGGATGTCCTGCACGGTACGCACGCCACCGCCCACGGTCAGCGGGATGAACACCTGGCTGGCCATGCGCTCGACGGTATGCAGGGTGGTATCACGGCCATCGACGCTGGCGGTGATGTCGAGGAAGGTGATTTCGTCAGCACCCTGTTCATCGTAGCGCCGGGCGATTTCCACCGGGTCACCGGCATCGCGGATGTTCTCGAACTTGACGCCCTTGACCACCCGGCCGTTGTCCACGTCCAGGCAAGGGATGATGCGCTTGGCCAGTGCCATGTCGGAGTCCTCAGCCTTGGTAGCTGTCGCAGAAGGCTTGTGCCTCGGCGACATCCAGGGTGCCTTCGTAGATGGCACGGCCGGTGATCGCGCCGATGATACCTGGCGCCTTGGCGTCAAGCAGGGCCTTGATGTCACCGAGGTTGTGGATACCGCCGGAGGCGATGACCGGGATCTTGGTGGCAGCGGCCAGGGCGGCGGTGAAAGGCACGTTGCAGCCTTGCATCATGCCGTCTTTGGCGATGTCGGTGTAGACGATGGCCGAGACGCCGTCAGCTTCGAAACGCTTGGCCAGGTCGATAACCTGCACCGAGCTGACTTCAGCCCAGCCGTCGGTGGCAACAAAGCCGTCTTTGGCGTCCAGACCGACAATCACTTTGCCCGGGAACGCGCGGCAGGCTTCGGCGACGAACTCTGGCTCTTTCACCGCCTTGGTGCCGATGATCACGTAGCTGACGCCGGCTTTGACGTAGTGCTCGATGGTTTCCAGCGAACGGATACCGCCGCCGATCTGGATCGGCAGGTTCGGGTAGCGCTTGGCAATGGCGGTAACCACTTCGCCGTTGACCGGCTGGCCTTCGAAGGCGCCGTTGAGGTCAACCAGATGCAGACGGCGGCAGCCACCTTCGACCCACTTGGCGGCCATGCTCACCGGGTCGTCGGAGAAAACCGTGGAATCTTCCATGCGGCCTTGGCGCAGGCGTACGCAAGCACCGTCCTTGAGATCGATAGCGGGGATAATCAGCATCTGCAAAACCTGTCTATTCGGTAAACAGTGATGCTCGGGAAGTCAGTTCTTCTCGAGCGCCCACAGGTCGCTTTCAATGCTTTCGAACCGTTCCTTGAGGTGGTTCTGCACATCGAAAATCGCCCTGTTGTAGTAGTGCGGGGCAATCTCTTTGGTAAACAGCTCCAGCACCTCGGCGACCTCGAACGACCCCAGCTGCAACTCGAAACGGTCTTCGAGGAAGCGCTTGAGAACATCCAGCGCCTCGCGCTCCTGTTCCGGGGCGAGGGTGAGGATCGGTGCCTTGGTCCTGGACTTGCTCATTACCAGCGTCCGTCCCAGGCGGCGAAGTTCTGCAGCAGCTGCAGGCCATGGGTATGGCTCTTCTCCGGATGGAACTGCACGGCAAAACGCGAACCTTCGGCCAGCGCGGCGGCAAAATCGACGCCATAGTGACCGCGCCCCACCACCTGCACGGCCTTGGCCGCGGTGATGTAGTAGCTGTGGACGAAATAGAATCGCGCCAGGTCAGGGATGTTGTGCCACAGCGGGTGGTCGATGGACTGGGTGACTTCGTTCCAGCCCATGTGCGGCACCTTCAGGTGCTCGCCGTCTTCGTGCAGGTCTTTGCCGAAGAACTTCACCTGACCTGGGAACATGCCGATGCAGTCGACACCGTCGTTCTCTTCACTGTGATCGAGCAATGCCTGCATGCCAACGCAAATGCCGAGGAACGGACGGTCCTGGCTGACTTCCCGCACCAGGCTGTCGAAGCCCAGGCGGCGAATCTCGGCCATGCAGTCGCGAATCGCGCCGACACCCGGAAACACCACGCGGTCAGCCTCGCGGATTACCGCAGCGTCGCTGGTAATCAGCACCTTGCCGGCGCCGACGTGCTCCAGGGCCTTGGCCACCGAGTGCAGGTTGCCCATGCCATAGTCGATAACGGCAACTGTCTGCATTACAGGCAACCCTTGGTCGATGGCATCTGCCCGGCCATGCGCTCATCCAGCTCGATAGCCATGCGCAGCGCGCGGCCGAACGCCTTGAACACCGTTTCGATCTGGTGGTGGGTGTTGTGCCCACGCAGGTTGTCGATGTGCAGGGTGACGTTGGCGTGGTTGACGAAGCCCTGGAAGAATTCCTGGAACAGGTCGACATCGAAGCCGCCTACCGAGGCGCGGGTGTAGGGCACGTGCATCTGCAGGCCGGGACGGCCGGAGAAATCGATGACCACACGCGACAGGGCTTCATCCAGCGGCACATAGGCGTGGCCGTAGCGGCGGATGCCCTTCTTGTCGCCGATGGCCTGGTTGAAAGCCTGGCCGAGGGTGATACCGACATCTTCGACGGTATGGTGATCGTCGATATGCAGGTCGCCCTTGCATTCGATATCGAGATCGATCAGCCCATGTCGGGCGATCTGGTCGAGCATGTGTTCAAGGAAAGGCACACCGATATCAAATCGGGCCTTGCCGCTGCCATCCAGGTTGATCGAGGCCTTGATCTGGGTTTCCAGAGTATTGCGCTCGACGGAAGCCTTACGTTCGACCATCACCAGCTCCGCAAAATCATTGGGCGAAAAAGGTGATCATTATAGGCCCAGAAGCGCGTGGCATGAAACGAAGATGACATGTGGCAGGGGATTTACCTGCCACATGACGATTTTCTGCAACTTCTAATGGGAACAGTAACCGGGTGGGAGCGGGCTTGCCCCGCGATGCGATGTGTCTGAC
>JBOICD010000374.1:0-3975 GCA_050739855.1 Pseudomonas sp. | reverse complement strand
GGCTTGCCCCGCGATTGCGATCTGTCAGTCACATCGCATCGCGGGCAAGCCCGCTCCCACCGGGTGTATGGGCCCCTCAGCGCCGAACCGGACGCTTCTGCAACTTGCGCTGCAAGGTCCGCCGGTGCATGCCCAGGGCGCGGGCTGTAGCGGAGATATTGCCTTCGTGCTCAGTCAGCACCCGCTGGATGTGCTCCCACTGCAGGCGGTCGACCGACATCGGGTTTTCCGGTACCAGGCTGTCCAGGTCAGCATGCTCGGACAGCAACGCTGCCAGTACGTCATCGGCATCGGCCGGTTTGCACAGGTAGTTGCAAGCACCGCGCTTGATGGCTTCTACAGCAGTGGCGATGCTCGAGTAACCGGTGAGGATCACTACGCGCATTTCCGGGTCGAGTTCGAGCAGCTTGGGCAACAACACCAGGCCCGAGTCGCCATCCATCTTCAGGTCCAGGGTGGCGTAGTCCGGCACATCCTGCTGAGCCAGCAACAATCCCTCTTCAGCGGACCCCGCCGTACTCACGCGAAAACCACGGCGGCTCATGGCCCGGGCCATGACGCGGGTAAAGGTGGCGTCGTCATCTACCAGCAACAGGTGCGGGAGCTCTTCGCCTTCAACCTGGATTTCATCACTCATCACACATCTCCTCGCGCGTCACGCGGCAGGCGCAGCTCGGTGAGCGTACCGCCTTCCTCATGACTATAGAGTTTTACCGAGCCGCCAGCACGGGTCACGCTGGCCTTGCTCAAGAACAGGCCCAGGCCAAAGCCTTTGCCCTTGGTGGTAAAGAAGGGTTTGCCGATCGACTCGGCAATGGCCACCGGCACGCCCGGACCATGGTCGCGGATGCTGATCACCATATCCTGCGCATCCCAGTCCAGACGTACTTCAAGTTCGTCCGGACAGGCATCGGCTGCATTGTTCAACAGGTTCAGTAACGCCTGGGTCAGATCAGGCGGTGGTGCCAGGCGCGGCACACTGCCCTGCCCCAGGCGCTGGAAACGGTAACTGGCCTCGGGACGCATCAGGTGCCAGCGGTTCAGGGCTTCATCCAGCCAGGCCGTGACCTCCTGATCTTCCACCGCCATGCGCCGGTTGGCTTCGGCGGCACGCACCAGATTCTGCAGGGTTTCCTTGCACAGCTTGACTTGGTCCTGCAGCACGGCAAGGTCTTCCTGCAGCAACGGATCGTGGTGGTCCTGGCGCATCTCCTTGATCAGTACGCTCATGGTCGCCAATGGCGTTCCCAACTCATGGGCAGCGCCGGCAGCCTGGGTTGCGACAGCCAGTAGCTGCTCATCGCGAAGCCCCTCTTCGCGCCGCTCGGCACGCAACTGTTCCTGGCGGCGCAGTTCTTCGGCCATTTTCGCCGCAAAGAAGGTGATCACCGCCGCCGCCAGGGCAATGCTCAACCACATGCCGTAGACCTGCATCTTCTCCCGCGCCATGGGGAAGGTCTCCAGCGGGTAGAACTGCACCAGCAGCAAACTGTAAGCCGCCAGGGCAATACCCGAGAGGACCAGTGAATAGACCCAGGGCAAGGTCACCGCGGCAATCGCCAGCGGCACCAGGTAATAGGAAACGAAGGGGTTGGTCGAGCCCCCGGAGTAATACAGCAAGGCACTGTGGATCAGCAGGTCACAGGCCAGCTGGAACGCATATTCCAGCTCGGTGACCGGCAACGACAGGCGCAGGCGCAAGGCGGTGAACGCACACAGCAGGCTCGACAGCCCCAGGGTGATCACCAGTGACAGCCACGGCAGCGGCAGCAGTTCGGTCCAGTAGGCAACGCCCACCGAGCCGGCCTGGGCGGCCAATACCAGAATGCGGATGAAGGTCAGGCGCCAGAGGTTCTGACGGGTTGCGGACAGCAGTTGTACGGGGGCGAGCATGAGCTCTCCTGATGAGTGCTCCAGGGCGAATCGTGGCGAGTATACCGAAGCTGTGCTGTGGTCTGCAGGCATGCGGCAAAGCGCCACACTTTTTTACATAACAATGATGGCCTTTTTGAACCTCACTACACTCCAGCGAGTCTCATGGGCCTGCGTGGAATGGATTTCACAGCGTCCACGCCTCATTTTCAAGGAGTCATACATGCTTAACACCCGCCGCAGCGCCGCCCTCGTGATGGCCACCAGCCTGCTCGCCAGCCTGCCCGCGCTGGCAGAAGAACCACGCTACAACCAGATCTCGCTGCGTGCCGAAGTCAGCAAGGAAGTGGCGCGCGACCTGATGATCGTGACCCTGTACAGCGAAGCGCAGAACACCGATCCGGGCAAGCTGGCCAAGGAAATCACCGAGACCATGAACAAGGCGGTGCAACAGGCCCGCGAGGTCAAGGAAGTGAAAATCAGCCAGGGCAGCCGCAACAGCTACCCGATTTATGACAACAAGGGTCAGAAGATCACCGGTTGGCGTGAGCGCGCCGAACTGCGCCTGGAAAGTGCCGACTTCCCGGCCTTGTCGAAACTCACCGGGACCTTGCTGCAGGACCTGAAAATGGGCGGAATGGACTTCTCCATTGCCCCGGCCACACGCAAAACCAGCGAGGACGAACTGCTCAAGGACGCCGTCAATGCCTTCAAGACCCGCGCCCAGCTGGCCACTGAAGCCCTGGGTGGCAAAAGCTACAAAGTGGTCAACCTCAACCTCAACAGCAGCGGCTACCCGCACCCTTACGCGCGAAGCGCACCTATGATGATGAAAGCCGGCATGGCCGAAGACGCTGCGCCTGCGCCGGACATCGAAGCCGGCACCAGTCAGGTCAGCCTCAGCGCCGACGGCACCATCGAAGTACAGATGTAACGTTACTGTTGTGCAGATTCGTGGCAGCTGTGGCTGCCACGAATCCTGTTACGCGTAGCAACTCGCCGCAGTATTTTGGTGCCAGACGTGACCAGATTGAAGCGCAACGTCCCAGAAACATACTGAAATACCCCCTCGCAAACGATCAACTCCGTAAAAAATTATACGGATGCGACATTCCTGTACGTTCGTCCCACTGTTTGCCGCCACACATCCCTTTGAGTGTTGCATTGGGTATGGGCCCTGCATAAGTATCCGCAGGACGGCTCACAAGGCCCCCTCAAATCAAAAATGACAACAATGAGGCCACCATGCTCAAACACGCGGTCATTCCGTTTCTAGTCGGCGCAGGCTTGCTTGCCGGCGCACCTTCTGCCCTTGCGGCGACTAACCTGGTGTTCTGCTCCGAAGGCAGCCCCGCTGGCTTCGACCCGGGCCAGTACACCACCGGAACCGACTTCGATGCCTCAGCCGAGACTGTCTTCAACCGCCTGAGCCAGTTCGAGCGCGGCGGTACCGCTGTGATTCCGGGCCTGGCGACCCGCTGGGACATTTCCGGTGATGGCCTGACCTACACCTTCCACCTGCGTGAAGGGGTCAAGTTCCACACCACCGATTTCTTCAAGCCGACCCGCGCATTCAACGCCGACGACGTCCTGTTCACCTTCAATCGAATGCTCGACAAGGACATGCCGTTCCGCAAGGCCTACCCGACCGAGTTCCCGTACTTCACCGACATGGGCATGGACAAGAACATCGCCAAGGTGGAGAAGCTCGACGATCACACGGTCAAGTTCACCCTCAACGGCGTCGATGCCGCGTTCATCCAGAACCTGGCCATGAGCTTCGCCTCGATCCAGTCGGCCGAATACGCCGACCAGTTGCTCAAGCAAGGCAAGCCCGCCGACATCAACCAGAAGCCGATCGGCACCGGGCCGTTCGTGTTCAGCAAGTACCAGAAAGACGCGCAGATCCGCTTCAAGGGCAACAAGGACTACTGGCAGCCCGATGATGTGAAGATCGACAACCTGATCTTCGCCATCACCACCGACGCCTCGGTGCGCATGCAGAAGCTGAAGAAAAACGAGTGCCAGGTCACCTTGTTCCCGCGCCCGGCCGACATCGAACCGCTCAAGGCTGACCCGAACCTGAAGATGCCCGACCAGGCT
>JBOICD010000373.1:0-3977 GCA_050739855.1 Pseudomonas sp. | reverse complement strand
GGCTTGCCCCGCGATTGCAGACTGTCAGTCACATCGCATCGCGGGGCAAGCCCGCTCCCACCGCTAACCCGCTCTCCCCGGCCTTATGGCTCCAGCCCGATCCCGCGCAAGATCACACTGGTCACCGTCTGCACCGCCCGCTCAAACTGCAGGTCGGTGAGCGGCTGGTGGTCGTTGAGCAAGCCGACCTGGTGACTGAAGTCGGCATAGTGCTGGGTCGACGCCCAGATCATGTACAACAGCCCCGAGGGCTCCACCGCCAGGATGCGACCATCGTCGATCCACTGGCGGATCTTCGCCTCCTTCATCTTGGCCCAGTCATACAGCGGGTCGTCCAGCGCCGCGCCAAGGTTGGGCGCGCCATGGATGATCTCGTTGGCCCAGACCTTGGAGCCATAGGGCCGGGTGCGTGAATGGTTCATCTTGGCGCGGATGTAACTGCTCAACACGATGCGCGGGTCGTCGTAAAGCTCAAAGCACAAGGCATCCTGCTTCCATACTTCAAGCAGGCCGAACAACACCGCCTGGTACAGCTCGGCCTTGGTGCTGAAGTAATAGTGCACATTGCTGCGCGGCAACTGCGCCGCCTCGGCGATGTCAGCCATGGCAGTGCCGGCGTAGCCCTTCTCAGCAAAGACCTGCTCGGCAGCCAGGAGGATATTGTCGACATTGCGTTGGCGAATGCTGAGCTTGTGCTGGGTCATGACCAGATCCATTGCGACTGACGCTGCAAGGCTACCACCAGGCTCTGCCGATTCGTGCGTCGGCGGCAAAAAAGTTGTGTCGGCGCAGGGATTTTTCCTGACGCGCGCAGTCGCAATACTGCACGCCTCTTTTCAGCAGCTCTTCAAAGGAGCCCTCCCATGTCCATTCCCCTGCTCGGCCTCGGTACCTTTCGCCTCAAAGACCAGGTGGTGATCGACTCGGTCAGCCAGGCCCTGGAACTCGGCTACCGAGCCATCGACACCGCGCAAATCTATGGCAACGAAGCCGAAGTCGGCAACGCTGTCGCCGCCAGCGGCCTCCCGCGTGGCGAGCTGTTCCTGACCAGCAAGATCTGGATCGAAAACCTGAGTGCCGACAAGCTGATCCCCAGCCTGAAGGACAGCCTGAGCAAGCTGCGCAGCGACTACCTGGACTTGACCCTGATCCACTGGCCATCGCCCAAAGGTGCTGTCCCGGTCAGCGAGTTCATGGCCGCGTTGGCCGAGGCCCGTGACCAGGGCCTGACCCGCCAGATCGGCGTATCCAACTTCACCATCGACCTGCTGCGTCAGGCCATCGAAGTGGTCGGCAAAGACGCCATCGCCACCAACCAGATCGAACTGCACCCCTATCTGCAAAACCGCAAGCTGGTCGAGTTCATGCACAGTCAGGGCATCGCCGTGACTTCATACATGACCCTGGGTTATGGCAAGGTTCTGCAAGACCCGGTGATCCAGGCAATCGCCGGGCAACACAACGCCACCCCGGCGCAGGTCAGCCTGGCCTGGGCCATGCAACTGGGCTATGCGGTGATCCCGTCCTCGACCCGCCGCGAGAATCTCGCCAGCAACCTCAAGGCCCGCGAGCTCAGGCTCAGCGCTGCGGACATGGCGAAAATCGCCGCCCTCGACAGCGGCCTGCGCCTGACCAGCCCGGAAAGCCTGGCACCGGCCTGGGACTAATCGTGATCGCTGCAGGCCTGGGCCAGCTTCAGGTACTGCAAGGTGTGTTGCTGGCCGGCCGAGTCGAGATAGACCATGCTGGCCTGCACCACATCGCAGAGTTCGGTTTCAGGCTCGCTCATAACCACCACCCGAGCGATATCCAGCGGCATGCCGTAGTGATACACAGCGATTGATTCGGCGGCTTGGGCGCTGGCTGTAAGCAACAGCCCCAGGCCCAGCAGAGTTCGCAGGTACATGGCGACGCTCCTGTGTGCGCAAGAGGTTCGCCGACGTGCCGGAGAACCCCGACTTCTAAAGTGTGGCGCGCCTGCGCCAAGGCGTCGGCCGAGGGGATCAACGGCAGTTTCAGGGTAAATCGGGTAATCTCGGTGCCAGTCAATGGCGCACGGATTCACCCCAGCATGGAACTTCACATCAGCCTGCAAGGCAGCAAAGGTCTGGCCGAACAGCTCTACCAGCAACTGCGCGAGGGTATCGACAGCGGGCGCCTGGCCGCCGGCACGCAGCTACCGCCGACACGACTGCTGGCCGAACAATTGGGTGTGTCGCGCAAGACCGTGGCCGAAGCCTATTCACGCCTGACCTACGACAACCTGCTCAGCGGCAAGGTCGGCAAGGGCACCTTCATTACCCCGGCCTCGACCCGCTTACCGCCAACTGGCCCCACCATCCCCCTGGCAAGTGCCCCGACCCTGGCCAAATGGCGTTCCCGATCCAACCTGCTGGCTGACCTGGCGCCAAGTACCTTGCGCTACGACTTCATCGGCGGTGCTTCGAGCAAGGCCCAGTTCCCCTTCGATGACTGGCGCCGCTGCAACCAGTACGCGCTGCGCCAGATCCGTCGCGGCAGCGCCCGCTACGCGGCCCACCAGGGTTTGCCGGAGCTGCGCGAAGCCATCGCCCGGCATATCGCCTTCGCCCGCGGCGTGCGTTGCCACAGTAGCGATGTTCTGGTGTGCAACGGCGCCCAACAGGCCCTGGATCTGATCGCCCGGATCCTGATCGAGCCAGGCTGCCGGGTGGCCATGGAAGACCCCGGCTACACCCCGGCACGCCAGCTGTTCCTGTCTCAGGGCGCGCAGCTGCAGTACGTGCCGGTGGATGACCAGGGCCTGTGCGTGGAGCAGATCGCCGAAGGCACCCGGTTGATCTACGTCACCCCCTCGCACCAGTTCCCGCTGGGCATGCCGATGAGCCTGGCACGTCGCCAGGCCCTGCTGGAGCGTGCCGCGGCGTTGGGTGCGATCATCATCGAAGACGACTACGACAGCGAATTCCGCTACGAAGGCCGGCCCACCGACTCGCTGCAGAGCATGGACCGTCATGGCCTGGTGGCCTATGTCGGGACCTTCTCGAAAACCTTGTTGCCGGAATTGCGCCTGGGCTACGCCATCGTCCCGGAGGCCCTGCGTGAAGCCATCTGTGTTGCCAAGCAACTGACCGACTGGCACACCCCGACCCTGAACCAGTGGGCCCTGGCCCGCTTTATCAGCGAAGGCGCGTTGCTCAAACATATCCGCCGCGTGCATGAGGTCTATGCCGCGCGTCGCGAACGGATCCTGCAACGCTTGCAGGGCGACCTGGCGCCCTGGTTCGAGGTGATTCCGGCCACCGCCGGCTATCACCTGAGCGCCCTGACCAAGGGCGGCCTGGAGGTGGAATTCCTGATCAACATGGCGCGCAAGGTCGAAGTCGGGCTCTACTCGCTGGCGCCCTTCTATGCCCAGGCACCGGTACGTTCCGGGCTGTTGCTGGGTTTTGGCGCGATTGAGTTGCTGGACATCGACCCGGCCCTCGACCGGGTGCGTGACACCTTGCAGACCCTCGGCTGATTGGCCTCCTGAGATTCGCCGCAATTGGCTATTCGAGCATCAGCGCAGCGGCGCTAAGGTAGTGCCATCGCCGCCTGATGCGGAACTTACCGGAGAACAGAGATGAGCAATCGTATCGAATGGGCCAAGCACTCGCCTGAGGCCTACAAGGCCATGGTCGGCCTGGAAATGGCCCTGGGCAAGTCCGGGCTGGAAACCTCGCTGCTGGAGCTGATCCGCCTGCGCGCTTCGCAGATCAACGGCTGTGCCTACTGCGTCAACATGCACGCCAATGATGCGCGCAAGGCCGGGGAAACCGAGGCCCGCCTGCAAACCCTGAGTGTCTGGGAAGATACCGCTTACTTCACTCCCCGTGAGCGCGCAGCCCTGGCCTGGACGGAAAGCCTGACCCGCCTGCCTGACCGCCATGCACCGGAACACCAGTACCGCGCCCTGCTCGAACACTTCAGCGAAGCCGAGGTGGCCAACCTGACCC
>JBOICD010000372.1:0-3982 GCA_050739855.1 Pseudomonas sp. | reverse complement strand
GCGCGGTCCTGCGAGGCTTCTTTGATGGCGGTCCACAGCTGCAGCAGGTAATCCAGGTCCCACTGCATTTCTTCGCTGCTGCGGCCAAGGCCGGCAGTGCGCACGATCAGGCCCATGTCGGCAGGGGCGACCAGGCCGTTCAGGGCTTCGCGCAGTTCATTGCGCTCTTCGCCTTCGATGCGGCGGGAGATACCGCCGGCACGCGGGTTGTTCGGCATCAGCACCAGATAGCGGCCAGCCAGGCTGATAAAGGTGGTCAGGGCTGCGCCCTTGTTGCCGCGCTCTTCTTTCTCGACCTGGACGATGACTTCCTGGCCTTCGCTGAGCACTTCCTTGATGTTCACCCGGCCTTCCGGGGACTTCTTGAAGTATTCGCGGGAGATTTCTTTCAGCGGCAGAAAGCCGTGACGTTCGGAGCCGAAGTCGACGAAAGCGGCTTCCAGGCTGGGTTCGATCCGGGTGATCCGGCCTTTGTAGATGTTGGCCTTCTTCTGCTCGCGCGCACCGGACTCGATGTCCAGGTCGTAGAGACGTTGGCCGTCTACCAGAGCTACACGCAACTCTTCGGGTTGAGTCGCGTTAATCAGCATTCTTTTCATGTAATACCGTCGGTTTCCGGGCTGCCGGAAACGGCGTTCGGCACACACGACTTCTCACGGTCGGTGTCAGGTGCGCAAGGGGTGGCGGACCACCCCCGTGTCCAGCGACTGTCGAGCCAGACTGGTAACCCAGTACTGCCGAAGTCGCGACGACGCGTCCTGCTTGCTGTGGTGTCAAATGCACTCAGTCAGGAGGAGGAATCAGCCTTCGGCCGTGGACGCCCGGGGGGCATCTTGATCAAGACCGGGTCCGGTCGCCTGGCCAGAAGGCCTGTGGACTGGACGCGGTGCTACACGGTCCGACGGTTGTGCATCTCCACCCTACACGTATCCCTGATAATTCGGGTGCTGCCGCGCGCTGAATCCGCAACGGGTTGCATTTATCGCCAGCTCCAATACGGGAGCCCGCGCCTTTTATGTCCAAGGCTGGTATTTCCGAAGCTTTCACCATGACTGCGTGAAATTGACGGCACTGACAGAGTGGCATCGAAAAAAACATCGGGGGAGGGCAAAACACCGCTCTTGTCGTTTTTTATCGGTCTTCTCTGCACGGCGCTGGTGGCGATTCCAGGCAATTCTGTAAACTGGCAAAAGCCCCGTCGGACGGCCTCGCGTCCTCGAGATTTTGCGTCGGTCAGGGCCGGCTAGAAGCCGTGAGTCCGCTGCCCAGCCGCTTTTGGCGGCGTTCGCGACTATAGCAGCAATCATTAAGTGCTTCAAATCCATAAAAAATTGTTATGATTGGCAAATGACGACTAATGCCCCTCCGACCTCCGGCGTCCAGCTGATCGAGGTCGCGCCGGAACTTGCCGGCCAACGAATCGATAATTTCCTCATAACGAAGCTCAAGGGTGTTCCCAAGACCTTGATTTACCGCATTTTGCGCAAAGGCGAAGTGCGCGTGAACAAGGGCCGGATCAAGCCCGAGTACAAGTTGCAGGCCGGCGATATCGTGCGCGTACCGCCCGTTCGTCTGCCCGAACGCGACGAGCCTGTGCCGGTGGCCCAGGGTTTGCTACAACGCCTTGAGGCCGCCATCGTCTACGAAGACAAGGCCTTGATTGTGCTGAACAAACCGGCGGGTATCGCCGTGCATGGTGGCAGCGGTCTGAATTTCGGCGTGATCGAAGCCTTTCGTCAGATGCGTCCGGATGCCAAGGAGCTGGAGCTGGTCCATCGCCTGGATCGCGACACCTCCGGGCTGCTGATGATCGCCAAGAAGCGCAGCATGTTGCGCCATCTGCATGCGGCGCTGCGCGGTGATGGCGTCGATAAACGTTACATGGCCCTGGTCCGTGGCCACTGGGCGACTGCCAAGAAGCAGGTTAACGCACCGTTGCTCAAGAGCAATTTGCGTTCCGGTGAGCGCATGGTCGAAGTCAACGACGAAGGCAAGGAGGCGCTGACCATTTTCCGCGTCCTGCGCCGTTTTGGTGAATTTGCCACCATCGTCGAGGCGCGTCCGATCACCGGTCGTACCCACCAGATCCGCGTGCACGCCTTGCATGCCGGGCACTGCATTGCCGGTGACAGCAAGTACGGCGATGAAGATTTCACCCGCGAGATTCGTGATCTGGGTGGCAAGCGCCTGTTCCTGCATGCCTATGCCCTGACCGTGCCCCTGCCTGACGGTGGCGAGCTCAAGCTTGAGGCGCCAGTGGACGAGATGTGGGCGAAAACCGTGGAGCGTTTGAGTGCGGCGTGATTACGATCTGCTGATCTTCGATTGGGATGGCACGCTGGCTGATTCAGTCGGGCGCATCGTCGAGGCCATGCACCTGGCCGCTGGTCGCGCCGGTCATGCCACCTGCGATGATGAGGCGGTCAAGGGTATAATTGGCCTGGCGTTGTCCGAGGCGATCGCCACGCTGTACCCGCACCTGGATGCCGGGCAGGTGGCGGTGTTCCGTCAGCATTATGCTGATGTGTACATGGCGTTGGATGAGCAGCCATCGCCCTTGTTCGAGGGTGTGGTGGAGTCGCTGGAGGCGTTTCGTGCGCAGGGTTATCGCCTGGCGGTGGCTACCGGCAAGGCGCGTCGTGGTCTGGATCGGGTGTTGCGGGCCAATGGCTGGCAGGATTACTTCGATATCACCCGGGCTGCCGACGAGAGTCGTGGCAAGCCTCATCCGCAAATGCTCGAAGAGATTCTGGCGCATTGCCGGGTCGAGCCGGGTCGGGCGTTGATGGTTGGAGACTCGTCGTTCGATCTGTTGATGGCCAGTAGCGCCGGCATGCATTCGGTGGCTGTCGCCTACGGGGCCATGTCGCCGCAAGCATTGAGTGCTTTCGGGCCGCAGGTCTGTATCGAGCACTTTTCACATTTGCAGGCCTGGCTGAGCCGGTCGCCTGCCGCGGTAATTCCAGGGTAGGTGAGCATGGCTGACGAGTGGAAGGCGCCTGGCGCCGAAGGCAACGAAGAGCAGAAAAGCTGGAAACTGTTGGAGAACACCCTCCTGGCAGGTGTGCGGGAGCAGCGCCGTGCGCGGCGTTGGGGGATTTTCTTCAAGCTGCTGACCTTCGCCTATCTGTTCGGCATTCTCGCGCTGTTCAGTCCCTTGATGAATGTGGATAAGGCCGCTTCTCGAAGTGTCAGTCACACTGCGCTGGTTGAAGTGCGCGGGATGATTGCCGATCAGGAGCCCGCCAGTGCCGATAACATCGTCGGTGGCTTGCGCGAAGCGTTCAAGGATTCGAAAACCAGGGCGGTGATCCTGCGCATCAACAGTCCGGGTGGCAGCCCGGTGCAGTCGGGCTACATCTACGACGAGATTCGTCGTCTGCGTGCCGAGTACCCGCAAATCAAGTTATACGCGGTGATCAGCGATCTGGGGGCCTCCGGTGCTTATTACATCGCCAGTGCTGCGGACCAGATCTATGCCGACAAGGCCAGTCTGGTCGGCTCCATCGGTGTTACGGCTGCCGGTTACGGCTTTGTCGGTACCATGGAGAAGCTCGGTGTCGAGCGCCGGACCTACACGGCAGGTGAGCACAAAGCCTTCCTTGATCCGTTCCAGCCACAGAAGCCTGAAGAGACGGCGTTCTGGCAGGGCGTGCTGGAGACCACTCACAAGCAGTTCATTGCCAGCGTCAAGCAGGGTCGTGGCGAACGTCTGAAAGACAAGGAGCACCCTGAGCTGTTCAGTGGCCTGATCTGGTCGGGCGAGCAGGCCCTGGCCCTGGGGCTGGTGGACGGCCTGGGCAGTGCCGGTTACGTGGCGCGCGAAGTGGTGGGAGAGAAGGAGTTGGTCGACTTCACCATCGAAGAATCGCCATTTGATCGCTTCTCCAAGCGCCTGGGTACCAGCATTGCCGAGCGTCTGGCGATGTGGATGGGCTTTCAGGGGCCGTCGTTGCGCTGATTGTTCCGTAAATTGAAAAGC
>JBOICD010000371.1:0-4020 GCA_050739855.1 Pseudomonas sp. | reverse complement strand
G
The DNA here is from genome assembly GCA_050739855.1 of Pseudomonas sp. Classification (GTDB taxonomy): domain Bacteria; phylum Pseudomonadota; class Gammaproteobacteria; order Pseudomonadales; family Pseudomonadaceae; genus Aquipseudomonas. Next base: position 4,019 of record JBOICD010000371.1, on the reverse strand, counting down.
TCGTATAGATAGCGAAAACCCATCCTCAGCTTGCCCCAGACACTATTAGCGACCTGATTGAGGGTGCGTGCCCCACTGACCTGATAGATCAATCGCAGCTGCAGGTGGTCCTGCAGGTTGCCGCCAACCCCCGGCAATTCGTGACGAACCGTTATCCCCAGGCTTTCCAGCAAACCACGCGGGCCGATGCCGGAGCGTTGCAGAATACCGGGAGAACCCACCGAACCGGCACAGAGGATGATCTCGCGGCGGGCGCTGAAGTTTTGCCAGCGGCCTTGCCAGCGCGCTCTTACCGCCGAGGCACGACCGGCGTCGAGGATGACCTGATCGACCAGCACATCGGTCAGTACGGTCAGGTTAGGGCGCTTGAGTATCGGACGAAGAAAGGCCTTGGCCGAGTTCCAGCGAATCCCGGAACGCTGGTTGACCTGAAAGTATCCACAGCCCTGGTTATCACCGCCGTTGAAATCGGCAACGCTTTCAATTCCGCTCTGGGCGGCCGCTGCACGGAAAGCATCGAGGATCGGCCACGAATAACGCTGCTGTTCGACCCGCCACTCGCCTTCATCGCCGTGCACATCACTGGCTCCGTCGAAATGGTTTTCGCTGGCCTTGAACAATGGCAATACGTCTTTCCAGGCCCAACCGGCGTTGCCTTGCTCGGCCCAGCGGTCATAGTCACCGGCCTGGCCGCGCATATAGATCATGCCGTTGATCGAGGAACAGCCGCCAAGCACCTTACCCCGTGGATAACCCAGGGTACGCCCTTTCAGGCCGGGCTGGGCTTCGGTCTTGAAGCACCAGTCGGTACGCGGGTTACCGATGCAATACAGGTAACCCACCGGAATGTGAATCCAGGGATAGTTGTCTTTACCGCCCGCTTCAAGCAGCAATACTCGACAGCTCGGGTCGGCAGACAAACGATTGGCCAGAAGGCATCCGGCAGGACCGGCACCGACGACCACATAGTCGTAGACAGGATCGGCTGATGGCATGGGCAACCTCGCGCCTGATTATTATTCTTGTCGTGGTCCATGTTATTGATTAATTTCGAGATGAAAACGTTAGATTTCACTCAAGTGCTGTGCGTTTTAACACAACGTCCGTGAACACCTGATTCACAAGGAAAAGCATGTTCGACTGGAATGATCTGCGGTTTTTTCTCGAGTTGCAGCGTAGCGGTCGCTTGCTGACAGCGGCCAAACGCCTCAACACCACCCACAGCACCGTGGCCCGGCATATCGACAATATCGAGCAGAGCCTGGGCACTGCCTTGTTCGTCCAGCACGCTCAAGGCTACGAGCTGACACCCTCCGGCCAGGCCCTGCTCAAGCATGCCGAAGCCATGGAAAATGTCGCCCTGCTGGCCCAGGAAGAGATCACCCAGGCCATCACCCCGCTAGGCAAGATTCGCCTGGGCGTCACCGAAGGCATCGGCATCATGTTCTTCACCCCGCGCATGGGCAGCCTGTTCGAGCGCTATCCAGGGCTGGAGGTGGAACTGGTCGCCGTGCCGCGCTTCGTCAGCATCCTCAACCGCGAGGCGGAAATCAGCATCCACTTGGAACGGCCGAATGCCGACCTGTTGATCACCCGCAAACTCACCGATTACCGCCTGGCGTTGTACGCCAGCCGCGAGTACCTGGCCCAGGCGCCAGCGCTGCATCACCGCGAGGACCTGGCCAAGCACAGCTGGATCGGTTACGTCGACGACCTGTTGTTCAGTCAGGAGCTGCTGTTCCTCAGCAGTTTCTGCCGGGCACCGAATGTGGCGTTTCGCAGCACCAGTGTGATCGCCCAACAACAGGCGGCCCGTGCCGGCTTGGGGATTGCCGTGCTGCCCAACTACATGGCCCGGCATGACCCGGCGCTGGTCCGGGTGCTGCCCAGTGAAACCATCCAGCGCAGCTACTGGATCTGCACCCGCCGCGAACTGCACAAGTCAGTTCGCTTGCGGGTGGTCTGGGATTTTCTCCTGGCGCTGTGCGCGCAAGAGCAGGACGCCTTGCTGGCAGAGTAGGGCTCAAGCGCCCAGGGTTTTCACCGCCAGCAGCACTGCCGCACAGATCCCGACAGTGGCGAACAGTTGCTGCAGGCGTGGGCCGGCCAGGCGACCGGCAAACTGCCGGGCCACCAGCAGCCCCAACACGGCACCGCCGGCAAACGGCGCACCCACACTCCAGTGCATCACCCCACCGACGCTGGCGCTGATCACGCTACCGGCGGACACCAGGGCAATCACTGCCAGCGAGGTGGCGACGATGCTTTTCATGTCCAGATTGGTGTATCGACTCAATGCCGGGATGATCACAAAGCCGCCGCCGACACCGAGCAATCCCGAGAGCAGCCCGGACAACGTACCGGTAAACGCCAACGCACGGGCACAAGGCAGGGTCCAGCGCAGGCGTCCTTGCAGAGGGTTGAGCACACACGGCATGACCGTACGTTTACCCAGTGGCGGCTCGCCGCGCAGCTCGCGGCGCGCCTTGAGCAGCATGCGCGCGCAGGCATACACCAGCACCACCGCGAAGGCCAGGGCCAGCGGCGCGTTAGGCAGTTGGTGCGCCAACATCAGTCCGAACGGAGCCGCGACGATACCGATCAGCGCCACAAATGCCGCAGCCCGATAACGCACCACACCCTGGCGCAACCCCAGTACGGCACCGACCGCCGCGGCCATACCGACGGCCAGCAGTCCAACCGGCGCCGCCTCGACCATCGACAAACCAAGACCGAAGACCAGCAAGGGCACGGCCAGAATGCCGCCGCCAGCCCCGGTCAGCGCCAGCACCGCACCAATGATCGCTCCCAGTCCTGCCGCAAGAAATGGCTGTTCGATCACTGCTGAACCTCAGCAACTGCTGTCTGCGGTTTGGCCAGCCACTCGCGGCCCTTGAGCATGCAGCGCCAGTACAGCGGCGGCAGAATCTGCGCCTTGAGCAGCCAGGCCAGACGGGTAGGGCGCCGGCCATCGAGCAGCCAGCGCGGAAAGCTCGGCGCCAGCTTGCCGCCATAGGTGAACTCGGCCAGCACGATTTTGCCACGCTCGACGGTCAGCGGGCAGGAGCCGTAACCATCGTAGTGCGCCAGCTTCGGCAAACGCCCCAAGGCGACCAGGACGTTATTGGCCACCACCGGCGCCTGCTTGCGCGCGGCTGCAGCGGTCTTGGCATTGGTCGTGTTGATCCCGTCACCCAAGGCGTGGATGTTGGCGAAGTGACGATGACGCAAGGTCGCCGGATCGACATCAATCCAGCCCGCAGCATCGGCCAAGGGACTATTGCGGATGAAATCGGCAGGTACTTGTGGCGGCACCACATGCAGCATGTCGAACGGCTGAACCCGGGTTTCGCTACTGCCATCGGGCAAGGTTCGAACAAAAGTAGCCTGCCTGGCCGGACCATCGACTGCGACCAGACGATGGGAGTACTGTAGATCCACCGCGTACTTGTCGATGTATTCCATCAGTGCAGCGACATAATCCGCCACCCCGAACAGTACCGCGCCAGCATTGAAGAACTGCGCCTGGATGTTACCCAGACGCCCCGTGCGCAACCAGTGATCGCATGACAGGTACAAGGCTTTCTGTGGCGCGCCTGCGCATTTGATCGGCATTGGCGGCTGGCTGAACAGCGCGCGGCCTTCGCGCAGGTTCTGCACCAGCTGCCAGGTGTAAGGCGCCAGATCATAGCGATAGTTGGAGGTCACACCATTACGGCCGAGGGTTTCGCTCAGGCCATCGATGGCCTCCCAGTCAAGCTTCAGACCAGGGCACACCACCAACTGCTCGTAGCTCAGCAAGCGTCCATCATCCAGGGTCAGCGCTTGCGCCTGAGGGTCGAAGCTTTCGACTCTGGCCTTGATCCAGCGAACCCCGGCAGGAATGGTCGACACCATGCTCCGCGCGGTACTGGGGGCATTGAAGATACCGGCACCGACCATCGTCCAGCCGGGCTGATAGTAATGGGTGTCGGCCGGGTCAATGAGGGCGATATCCAGCGACGGGTCGCGGCACATCA
>JBOICD010000370.1:0-4025 GCA_050739855.1 Pseudomonas sp. | reverse complement strand
GGGTGGCATAACCCCGGTGGGAGCGGGCTTGCCCCGCGATAAGGCCCGTTCAGACTGAAATCAGTCTTCCTTGCCCTTGTTGCGCACCGCACGCTGCAATTCGCGGTCAGAATCACGCTCGCGCTGGGTATCGCGCTTGTCGTATTCCTTCTTGCCCTTGCCCAGCGCGATCTCGCACTTGATCAGGTGCTTGCTCCAATAAATCGACAAGGCTACGCAGGTGTAGCCCTTTTGCTGGACGGCAGCATGCAGGCGCTCCAGCTCGCGTTTATTGAGCAGCAGTTTGCGGGTGCGTGTCGGGTCGGCAATGACATGCGTACTGGCGGCCGTCAGCGGCGTGATGTGGCTGCCCATCAGCCAGGCCTCGCCATCTTTGAGCACCACGTAACTGTCGGTCAGATGCGCCTTGCCGGCACGCAGACTTTTTACTTCCCAACCGGACAGGACCAATCCGGCCTCGAACTTGTGCTCGATGAAGTAATCGTGTCGCGCCTTTTTATTCTGCGCGATGGTCCCTGTCGGATGTTTCGTTTGTTTAGCCATAGGGGCGGCATTATAGGCAGTCGTTGCGCTGTCGGCTACGGGGTAGCAGTGCGCTTGAGCCTGTGAGGTGAATCCCGGACAATGCGCGCTCTTTTTTTCCACAGTTGAGCGTGTTGATGTCGACGGACAAGGTTTCTGTCCATGGTGGCTGGGCCAGTCGCTGGGTATTTGTACTGGCGGCGACCGGTGCTGCGGTGGGCTTGGGGAGTATCTGGAAATTCCCCTACATGGTCGGCGTCTACGGTGGCGGTGCCTTTGTTCTGGTGTTTCTGGCCTGTATCGCCTTGATCGGTATTCCGGTGATGCTGGCCGAGACCCTGATCGGCCGCCGCACCCGGCAAAGCCCGGCCAACGCCCTGCGTGACCTGGCGCTGGAGGCCGGGCACTCGCCGCGCTGGTCCTGGTGGGCATTCGCCGGGATGGTCACGGCGTTGCTGATCCTGTCGTTCTACAGTGTGGTGGGCGGTTGGTCGTTCGACTACATCATCAACATGGGCAGGGGCGATTTTCAGGGGGTGACGGCTGATCAGGTCGGCGGTTACTTCAATGGTGTGATCAGCGACCCTTGGCGCCTGGTGCTGTGGCACAGCCTGTTCATGCTGCTGTCGGCGCTGGTGATTGCCCGTGGCGTGGTGGCGGGGCTGGAGAAAAGCCTGCGGATCATGATGCCGCTGCTGTTCTTGCTGCTGGTGATCCTGCTGGGGTACAGCCTGACAACCGGGCACTTCATGCAGGGCCTGCATTTCATGTTCGACTTCGACACCTCGCGCCTGCTGGATGGCTTGTTACCGGCCATGGGGCACGCCTTCTTTTCGTTAAGTGTCGGTGTTGGCTCGCTGTTGATCTACGGGGCCTACATGCCGAAAGGCGCCTCTATTGGCGGCACCATTGTTGCTGTTGCCCTGCTCGATACCTTTGTTTCGCTGCTGGCTGGCCTGGCCCTGTTCCCGATCGTCTTCGCTGCCGGCCTGAACCCTAGCGAGGGTCCGGGCCTGATGTTTGTTGCCTTGCCGTTTGCCTTCGGTAATGTGGCCTTTGGCCAATTGATGGGCGTCGTATTCTTTGTTCTAGTGGCGGTGGCGGCCTGGAGCTCGGCGATTTCCCTGCTTGAGCCCATGGTCGCCTACCTGGTGGAGCGCACCGGCGTGCGCCGTGGCTGGATCACTACCTGGCTGGCCTTCAGTTGCTGGCTGGTGGGTCTGGGTACAGTGTTTTCGTTCAATATCTGGCAGCAGGCACGCTTTTTCGTGAACGACGGCAGCGGTTTTCAGTTCTACCAATGGGGGGTGAGCGGCGGGCTGGACTTCTTCGGCGTGATCGACTTTTTCACCTCGCGGATCATGTTGCCGCTGGGTGGTTTGTGCTTTGTGATATTTGCGGGTTGGATCATGGGGCGTGAGGCGGTGCGCGATGAATTGGCAATGCGCAGCCCGCTGCTGTTTGCTCTGACTTTCTTCTTGATGCGCTATGTGGCGCCCCTCGGCATTCTGGTTGTGTTTGCCGCTCAGCTTTGGAAGTGACACCTGGATGACTACCCATATTCAACGTTCGGCCCTGCTGCCCTATCCGGCCCAGGCGTTGTACGACCTGGTCAACGATGTTGCGCGGTACCCGGAGTTCCTGCCCTGGTGCTCGTCCAGCACGGTGCTTGAGGTCAATGACGCGCTGATGCGCGCCAGCCTGGAAGTGGCCAAGGGGGGCATGAGCCAGAAGTTTGTCACCCGTAATGTACTGGTGCCCGGGCAATCCATCGAGATGAACCTGGAGGAGGGGCCGTTCAATCAGTTGCACGGCCTGTGGATCTTCAAGCCGTTGGGCGAGAAGGCCTGCAAGATCAGCCTGGACCTGTCTTTCGACTACGCCGGACCGCTGGTGCGGGCGACCCTCGGGCCGCTGTTCAATCAGGCGGCCAATACCCTGGTCGATGCCTTCTGTCAGCGGGCCAAACAACTTGCGGGTTGAGGTGGTTTACGCCACGGCCGAGCAGCAATGGCTGCTGGCTGTGGACGTGGCGCCCGGCACGACACTGCGTGAAGCGGTGCGGTTGTCGGGTATCGCCGAACAAGTGCCAGGTCTGGATATAGCCGCGTGCCCGCTCGGCATCTTCGGCAAGGTCGTCAACGAGGCCGCGCAGCAGGCGGTCGCTGAGGGTGATCGCATCGAGTTGTACAGGCCTTTGCTGATCGACCCCAAGGAGGTGCGCAAGCAGCGCGCCGCCAAGGTGGCGAGGGTCTTCAAGAAAGCCAAGCGCTGAAGTAGTCCTGAAACAGTCTCCCATCAACCACGGTGCCACACCACCGGTGGGAGCGGGCTTGTCCCGCGATTGCAGGCTGTCGGCTGCATCGCTTCGCGGGGCAAGCCCGCTCCCACTGAGGCACAAAAAAGCCCGGAATGTCCGGGCTTTTCTTTGCCTGCAGAGTACTTACTGCGGCGAGGTTTCCAGCGGGGCGGGGGTCGGTACCGGAATCGTTTCGATGGTATCGACTTCGCGCTGGATTTTCTCTTCCAGGGAGCCTGGCTTGGCCGGGGTTTCCTTGACCTGTTCAGCCGGCTCAGTGGTGGTGCCTGGCTGTGCTGGGCTGACGCTGGTGTCGCCGCTGCCGCCAAGGATTTCCTGGTCGCGGCTGACGCCTGGCATGAAATCGCCGGACAGGCTGACCAGTTGGTCGTTCTCGTTGAAGAAAATGCTCATGCGTTCCTGCTGGCGTTGGCCGCCACCAGGTTGCAAGCTGTACAGGTAATCCCAGCGATTGGTGTGGAAGGTATCCTGGATCAGCGGGTTGCCCATGATAAACCGTACTTGCCGACGGGTCATTCCGGGGCGTAATTGGTCTATCATGTCTTGCGTGACGACATTGCCCTGCTGGATGTCGATTTTGTAAACCCCGGGGAACGAGCAACCGGCGAGTGCGAGCAGTCCCACAAAGGTGAGGCTGGTTAGCAAGAGCTTGGTGTTTTGCATCGGTGGGCGACTTCCACTATCTTGGCTGGACAACGTAAACCCCGATCATACCCGTATTCAGAGAAGCTGCGAAGCAGCATCGGCGAGAAAGCTGACCATGGTTGAAAATAGCGAACTGCGCAAAGCCGGTCTCAAGGTGACACTGCCTCGAGTAAAAATTCTACAGATGCTCGACTCTACCGAGCAGCGTCACATGAGTGCTGAGGATGTCTACAAGGCGCTGATGGAGGCAGGCGAGGATGTCGGTCTGGCCACGGTCTACCGTGTTCTGACCCAGTTCGAAGCTGCCGGCCTGGTAGTGCGCCACAACTTCGATGGCGGCCACGCCGTGTTCGAGTTGGCCGACGGTGGCCACCACGACCATATGGTCGTCGTGGACTCCGGTGAAGTCATCGAATTCTTCGACAGTGAAATCGAGAAGCGCCAGAAGCAAATCGTGGAAGAGCACGGTTTCGAGCTGGTTGACCACAATCTGGTTCTGTACGTGCGCAAGAAAAAGTAAGTAACACTTCTTGCTGCA
>JBOICD010000369.1:0-4028 GCA_050739855.1 Pseudomonas sp. | reverse complement strand
GCCTTGAATCAGGCACAAAAAGCGGCACCTTCACAGGTGCCGTTTTTTGATTGCGCCGCTGGAACCTAGATCCAGTGGTGCTTACTTATGCAGCTCTTGCGCCGCATACAAGGTGTTCTCCAGCAGGCAGGCGCGGGTCATCGGCCCGACACCGCCGGGTACCGGAGTGATCCAGCCGGCACGGGGCAAAGCGGTCTCGTAGACCACATCACCGACCAGCTTGCCATCTTCCTGACGGTTGATACCGACGTCGATGACGATCGCGCCTTCCTTGATCCACTCACCTTTGACCAGGCCCGGCTTGCCAGCGGCAACCACGACCAGATCGGCGCGGCCAACGTGACCGGCCAGGTCCTTGGTGAAACGGTGGGTGACGGTAACGGTGCAGCCGGCCAGCAGCAGTTCCATGGCCATTGGCCGACCGACGATGTTCGAAGCACCGACGACCACGGCGTTCATGCCGTACAGGTCCTGACCGGTGCTTTCCAGCAGGGTCATGATGCCTTTCGGCGTGCACGGGCGCAGCAGCGGGATACGCTGGGCCAGACGGCCGACGTTATAAGGATGGAAACCATCGACATCCTTGTCCGGACGAATGCGCTCGAGCAGCAGCGACGCGTCCAGATGGGCCGGCAGTGGCAACTGCAGCAGGATACCGTCGATGTTCGCATCATCATTGAGGCGATCGATCAGGTCGGTCAGGGCCTGCTGGGTGGTCTCGCTGGGCAGGTCGAATGCCTGGGAGATAAAGCCGACCTCTTCACAATCCTTGCGCTTGTGCGAGACATAGACTTGAGAAGCGGGGTCGGTGCCGACCAGGATCACCGCCAGGCCTGGAGTACGCAGGCCTTGCTGGCGACGCTCCACGACACGTTGGGCGATCTGCTGGCGCAGGTTGGCGGCGATCGCCTTGCCGTCGATAAGGTGTGCAGTCATGACGCGTGATTAACCATCGAGAGGGAATAAAAAGAGCGCGCATTCTCGCATGAAGGGGGCCGAGGGCAAAGGCGCTTGGTCCGGCTATTCCCCTAAGCCCTTAAATAAAATGAATTTTTTTCAAAAAAGAGTTGACGACCTAACCACTCGTCTATAACATTCGTCGCACTTGTCGGGCAGAGCCTAGCACTGGTTAGCAAGGTCAGGCAGAATGAGCGGATTTGGTAGCTTGTTCGGTACGGCTAAAAGTTAATTTGTAATCGTAACAGAAAACAGATTAAATATGCGCCCGTAGCTCAGCTGGATAGAGCATCCGCCTTCTAAGCGGATGGTCGCAGGTTCGAGTCCTGCCGGGTGCGCCAATAGGCAGCTTAGGCACAAGTAAAGCGGTAAATGCAATATGGTGGGCGTAGCTCAGTTGGTAGAGCACAGGATTGTGACTCCTGTTGTCGTGGGTTCGATCCCCATCGTCCACCCCATATTCCAAAAGGCGCCCGATGAAAATCTGGCGCCTTTGCTTTAAAAGCTTCACGCGGACGTGGTGAAATTGGTAGACACACTGGATTTAGGTTCCAGCGGCGCAAGCTGTAAGAGTTCGAGTCTCTTCGTCCGCACCATCCAAGCTTTCACCGCCCTTCGCTGAAGTGCATGAAAGCCTCGAAAAAGCCGCCTTGTGCGGCTTTTTTCGTTTTTGCGCTTGATCAAGCGCGCATTCTTCCTGCTCTCCAGGAACATTTCCTTTTCAGGCTCTCAACATCTCCCGGCGCTCAGTAGTCAGGACGCTCATCGCCTGCGCAAAAAAAACATGTAAAAGATTCCGATTTAGATTTCCCTTTTTCCCAGGCTCGCGTGACCTCTCTAGTAACACCGACATTCATCGTCCAGGGAGCTTCAAGTGAACCGCACGCAGTTGGCCACCGTTCGGGGTGCGCACCACAACAACAAGAAGGTCGCCAATGGATTGGCCCGTAGTGCTTTGGCGGCGGCGCTGCTGGCAGGTGGCTGTGCGAGCTGGTCGATGGCGCAAGCAGCCGAAACCAGTACCCGGCAGGCGCCTGTTCGTCAGGCCTACAGCATCCCGGCGGGTCCGCTGGGGCCGGCATTGAATCAGTTGGCCACGCGCACCGGCATCATCCTTACCTACGCGCCCGAACTCACCCTGAACCGCAGCACCCAGGGCCTGGAGGGTGAGTATTCGCTCAAAGAGGCGTTTGACCTGCTGCTCAACGGCACCGGTCTGTGGATCGAGCGTATGAAGGACCGCAGTTATGTGCTGCGGGTCAATGCACGCAGCAGCACGGCGATGGAGGTCGGGGCGACCATGGTCAACGCTCAGGCAGACCGCCCGGGCGCGATTCAAAGCAGTCGCGATGGACATGTCGAGCGTCAGGACCTGAACAGCCTGGTGCGCTCGATGCCGGGCACCTACACCCTGCATTCGCGCAGCCAGCCGGGAATTTCGGTGAATATTCGCGGACTGGCCGGATACGGTAGGGTTAACACCATGATCGACGGTGTTACCCAGACGTTCCGCAACAACGCCGGTCACGGATCAGGTGGGCCGATGGCCTTTGTCGATCCCAACCTGGTAGCAGGGGTCGATATTCAGCGCGGCTCGGTGGATGGTGCCGAGGGCGCCAATACCTTGGGCGGCAGCGCCAACTTCCGCACCTTCGAGATCGACGACATCGTCAAGCCCGATCACCGTGCCGGCCTGCGCACCACGTACCGCACCGGCAACAATGGCTACGGCAACACACGGATGCTGGCAGCGGGGGCGCGGACCCTGCCCGAAGACAGCGAAGGCGTCTATGGTGTGGTTGCTGCGGCAAGCAGTACCCAGACCGGTGAATACAAGACCAGCAACGGCCAGAGCAATACGTACGACACCACCAAGCAGAATCCGCGCTCGGGCCTGCTCAAGGTGCGTCTGCAGCCCAACGACATGCATCGCCTGGATCTGACCGGGCTACATTATCGCAATGAGTTCTACCACAACTACCCTTGGGAACTGCGTAACGAAACCTACCGCGCCAAGTACGCCTTCACGCCCTACAGCGAGTGGCTGAACCTGACGGTCAATGCCTATCAGAACAAGACCGAGCTGGAATACCCGCCCGTCGAGGACTCCCACTACATTGGTCGCAAAACCCGCGACGATACCCACGGATTCGACCTGACCAACGTCAGTCGTTTCAACTTGGGGCCGGTAGAGACCAGCTGGAGCAACGGGGCGCGCTACTACACCGATGACTTTGTCGCCCAGACGCCGGAAAAGCGCGGCGCCAACCCTGAAGGCAAGCAACAGACCCATAGTCTGTTCAGTACCCTGGATTTCACCTACGACATCTATGCCCTGACCCTGGCGGCGCACTATGACGGCTACAAGGTCAGTGGGCATGTGCCCAAGTGCTCGATCGTCGGCCAGTGTCTGGATATCGGCGGTGGTGATATCGACGTGACCAGCCGCGAGCACAGTTTCAATCCGCGTGTGGGACTCTCGGTCAAACCTTACGAGTGGATGCAGCTCTACACCAGTTGGTCGCGCACCTCGCGGGCACCGCGGGTGCAGGAGATGTTCTTCGAGAAAGTGCCACTTGAGGCGGATGCCAGCGATGCCGATGGTGTCGGTGCCAACCCGTTTCTGCGTCAGGAGCGCTCGACCAACTACGAGTTCGGCTTCAACCTGACGCACAGTGGCTTGCTGGCTGCCGACGATTACGCGCAGCTCAAGGTCAACCGCTTCATCAGCAAGATCGACGGTTACATCACTCCGCAGTCCTTCAACATCCTCGATGATCAGGGCGAAGAGGCGACCAAGCTGAACTGGGTCAACTGGCCAGAAGAAGTGCGCATGAGCGGCTATGAAATCGAGGGTCGTTACGACGCCGGTTTCTTCTATAGCAACCTGTCGTGGACGCGTGCCACCACCCAGTCGCCGACCACGTCGGGCATCGAGCTGGAAGACATCAACAGTCAGCCGGACCGTTACTGGACCCTGGACCTGGGCACCCGCTGGCTGGATGAGCGCCTGGTGATCGGCGCGCGTGGCGAGTATGCCGGCCCTTCGGAAATCAGCTGGGACTATTACG
>JBOICD010000368.1:0-4033 GCA_050739855.1 Pseudomonas sp. | reverse complement strand
AGCCCGCTCCCACCGAGCGGTGTTGAATTCGGTGGGAGCGGGCTTGCCCCGCGATCATATCTAGCCTATCCAGCCACTGACCTGCATCGCCGAATACACCGCCACGGCGGCCAGCACGAAGAACGCGGCCGAAGCCAGGCGACGGATCAGGGTCAAAGGCAGTTTCTCGGCGGCAAAGTTGCCCGCCAGCACTACCGGCACGTTGGCAATCAGCATGCCCAGGGTGGTGCCGATGATCACCATGATCAGGTGCGGATACTGGGCCGCGAGCATCACCGTGGCGACCTGGGTCTTGTCGCCGATTTCCGCGATGAAGAACGCAATCAGGGTAGTCAGGAACGGACCGAAGCGCCGCGCGGTGCTGGCTTCGTCGTCATCCATCTTGTCCGGGATCAGTGTCCACAAGGCGGTGGCAGCGAAGCTCGCAGCGAGGATCCAGTGCAGGGTGGCGGCGGAGAAGAAGGTACTGACCCAGGCACCGACAGCACCGGCAGCGGCATGGTTGGCCAGGGTCGCGGCGATGATGCCGGCGATGATCGGCCAGGGCTTACGGAAGCGGGCGGCGAGAATGAGCGCGAGCAATTGGGTTTTGTCGCCAATTTCGGCGAGGGCCACGATCGCGGTCGGGATGAGCAATGATTCCAGCATCAGGATTCCTATGGGGGCGGGTCGACACGGCTATGACACGTACAGCCTTCCCGCCCCGGGTAAGGTGTGCGTGTCATAGGTCTTGTCAAACCCTGGGTCCGTCTGTGCGGACCGTGGGTCGCACGCGCCATGGTCTGTGGACCAAGTATGTTGACGCGTACCGGGCGAGCTGGGTGCTCGCGGGAGACTACTCCCCTAGGACGGAGCGGATTCTGCCTAGGCAAATCCGTTTCGGCAAGCGCTGATTTTAACCGCGTGTTGCCTGGTAGATGCGAAAGCCTTGTCCCTCGGCGCGTATCCGGCAATTGCCCAGCGCTTCTTCGATCAGCGGTTGATAGCGCAGGAAGCTGTTGGCTACCAAGCGCATTTCTCCGCCTTTTTTCAGATGATCGGCTGATTTTCTCAGCAGAGTTTCCGAGGCCTGGTAATTGGTGTGAACGCCGGTGTGGAACGGCGGATTGCTCAGGATCACCTCCAGATCGCGGGGCGCGGCATCGATACCGTCACCACAGATCACCTCACCTTCCAGACCATTGGCCGCCAGGGTCAGGCGGCTGCTGGCGACGGCAAAGGCGTCGACATCAAGCAGGGTGATCCGGCTTTGTGGGTGACGACGCTTGATCGCCGCACCGAGCACGCCGGCGCCACAACCGAAGTCGAGGACATGGCCGACCGGTAGTTGATCAAGGTTTTCCAGCAGCAGGGCGCTGCCGCGATCCAGACGGCCATGGCTGAACACGCCAGGCAGGCTGACGATCTTCAGCGGCCCATCAGCCAGCTCCAACTCGAAATGTTCGGCCAGGCTTTCCAGCGACGTGGCTTCAGGTGCGTGTTCTACGGTGACCTGCCACAGCTGGCAGTGGCGGGCGCTGTCGAGCTTGCGCGGCTTGCCAAAGGCATGCAGCTGTTTTGCCGCGCCTTCGATGCCGCCGCGCTTTTCCCCGACCAGATACAGCTCGCGTCCAGCCAGGCGCGAGGCCAGGGCATTGAGCAGGTAGCTGGCCAGGTCGCGGGACTTGGGCAGGAACAGTACGGCGGCGTCGAAAGCCTGGGCAGGCGCCTCTACGCCGAAATGGCTGCGACCGGCAAAGCGGGCATCGATAGCCGTCTGATCGCCGGCATGCCAGCTCCAGCCGTGGGCTGCCGGCAGCTTGCCGAGCAGGTCGTCGGCGGGCAAGCCTGCGAGCAGCAGCGAGCCCTGGAAAAGCTCGGCCTGACGAAGCAACACTTCACTGCGCGGGTCCATGGATGGCGGCTCCTGAAAAAGTGGCGCAGTTTATCAGAGCCAGGCGCGGCTTAACCGACCTGTCGACGCGGGCTGCCGGCAAAAAACGCCTCGGCGTTTTCGCACAACTGTTCGACGATGCGCTGGCGTGACTCCACCGCGCCCCAGGCGCTGTGCGGGGTGATGATCAGGCGCGGGATATCCTTGGCCAGCAACGGGTTGCCATGGACCGGCGGTTCAACACTCAACACGTCGGTGGCGGCTCCCCCCAGGTGGCCGGAACGCAAGGTATCGGCCAGCGCCTGCTCGTCGATCAGACCGCCGCGGGCGGTGTTGATGACAAAGGCACCGGGCTTGAGCAGCTCCAGCTCGCGGGTGCCGATCAGGTTGCGGGTGTGTTCGTTGAGCGGGCAGTGCAAGGTCAGCGCATCGACCTGCGGGAGCAGTTCATCCAGTGGCAGGCGGTCTTCACGAGGCGGACGCCCGGGCAACTGTCCGAGCAGCACCCGCATGCCAAAGGCTTCGGCCAGGCGCGCCACGGCACCGCCCAGTTCACCGTGACCGAGCATGCCGAGGGTCTTGCCCTCCAGCTCGACGATCGGGAAGTCCAGCAGGCAGAACTGCTTGGCCCGCGCCCACTGTCCCTCGGCCACGGCGTGTTGATAGTCCGGCAGGCGCGTGGCCAGCGCCAGCAGCAGGGCCAGGGTGTGCTGGGCGACCGACGGTGTGCCGTAGCCCTGGCAGTTGCTGACCACGATGCCCTGGGCCTGTGCAGCCTGCAGGTCGACGTTGTTGGTACCGGTGGCGGCCACCAGGATCAGCTTCAGGCTGGGGCAGGCAGCCAGGGTGCTGGCGTCGATCGTCACTTTGTTGCTGATGGCCACGGTTGCGCCCAGCAAGCGTTCCATCACCTGATCGGGGGCGGTGGCCGAGTACAGTTGCAGCTCGTCGAAGCAATCGCGTAGACGATCCAGGCTGAGATCGCCCAAGTCCAGGGAGTGATGGTCGAGGAATACGGCGCGGCGCAGGGTGGACATGGAAGCTCCAGTGAGTGACGGTCGGGCTCAGGTCGGATAGGTAAAGCAATCATAACGGCTCTGCTCAAGGCTGGCTTCGAAGGCCAACAGGCTCTGGTGTTGCTGCTGCAGGTCCGCGATCTGTGTCTGCAGCTGAGCTTTCCTGCTGGCAATGGCCTGGCGGATGCGCGACAGCGGCAGTTCGCCGGGGCCGTTCTCGCTGACCATCGCCTGCATCTGCTTGAGGCTGAAGCCAAGCTTTTGTGCGCACTTGATCAGGCTCACCAGCGCCACACTCTGTTCATCATAGATGCGGTAGCTGCCCTGGCGCCTCGGCGCGGGCAGCAGGCCGATTTTCTCATAGTGGCGTATGCATTTTATCGTGGCGCCGGACAGCTGCGCGGCTTTGCCGATATACATCGAAAATCCTTTTTACCTGGCGCGGGCCAGCTTGTGCACCTGCTGCAACCAGGCTTCGCGTTGCGCCGTGCATGAGCTGATGACGGGGCCAAACGTTAACGTCTTTTGTGGCCTGATTCCACAAAAGCCCAGGGTGGCACGGCGCATCTGTTCCAGGCCCGGCATTCGGTACACCCAACGGTAATACCAGGGTGGCGTGTCCATGCTGACCAGCAGGTCGGCGCTGCGGCCTTTGAGCAGTTGCTCGGGGAAGGGAGCGTTGCTTCGGTACTTGAAGGCGAAGCCAGGGAGCAGGACACGGTCAAGGAAGCCTTTCAACAACGCGGGAATGCCGCCCCACCAGATCGGGAACACGAACACCAGGTGTTCGGCCCAACTGATCAGTGATTGCGCGCGCAGCAGGTCGGGCTCCAGCGGCTGTACCTGCTGGTAGCCGTCGTGCAGGACGGGGTCGAATTTCAATGCCCCCAGTTCCAGGACCTGAACATCATGACCGACCGCGCGGGCGCCGTTGACATAGGCGCTGCTCAAGGCGGCGCAGAAGCTCTGGTTCGAGGGATGGCCGAGGACCACCAGTACACGTTTGCTCATCGAGGGCTGCTCTGTCGTGCAAAGCGCCCAGGCTAGTGGTTGCCCCTAGGGGGAGAGTCAAGCGAGATCCGGTGGGAGCGGGCTTGCCCCGCGATTCGATGTGACTGTTGATACCGTGCTCGCGGGGCAAGCC
>JBOICD010000367.1:0-4034 GCA_050739855.1 Pseudomonas sp. | reverse complement strand
GCGCACAACGACCCTGCAGAGAAATAACAAATCGAACCACCTGTGACCATCTGGAGGACACCTGCAATTAGTCCGGCGCCCTTCATAGCAACTTCACTTGATTGCTTTAAAAGATAGTCATTTTCATCTTTGAGAGCCCGCATACCCTCTGACGTGCTCATCCTTCCAGCAGATACCTCACTTACTATATGCTTGGCAACGCCTGCGACCTCTCGGTTGAACTGTAGCCTCAACATTCCATCTTTTATGTGCCTTGCGCTTATCGAACAAGCTTGATTGGCTAAACAACCTGCCGCTTGACTGAGTTCCCAAAAGTCATTGTTTTCGAGCTCGTTCTTCACTCAGCTTCCTCCCACATACTGTAACCACTTGTCCCCGCCAGATGGTGGGTCCAAGTAATGCTCTGATAACGGATTGCTAGCTGTTCCTGAGCTTCAGCATCATTATGCGAAACTACATCTGGCACATTAAATGTCAGCTCAGCAAGCTGGGCATCTTTCAACTCAATACTGAAATACACTTCCAGCGCACCACACATGGAAGTTCTATACAAACTAATAACGCAATTAATTTCCTCACGACCGGACAATGCCTGAGCTAAAAGCGGCGAAGATTTGTCCACATACTTACTAATAACCAGCGGCGAATGAGTGGCACGCTTAATACTCCCGACATTTGCGATACTGTGAGTTAGTGCAAGCACCATAATTTCATCTGCATGACCGTTCTGGCCCTTATTCCCAATAGACTCCTGCGACGAGCAACCAGCGGATATGAGGCCCTGCGTCTTACCTGTGATTGTTATGTAACCGTGACAAGCCATACGCTACTCCTTTTATCTGGAGCACCAAGATTAGATACATAAATCCATTAAATATGTAGGACCCTTCCGAAAATCGTTCAAAGCTGACAAAAAATATCCTTCTCGCAGGTGCCATTGACATTGTTTCTCATTACAAGCGCTGACCCGCGAGGACTGTGACTAAATGGCCACGGTGCAGGTGCTTTTTAAACAGCTGCCCATGCTGTTCATTAGCGAGCTGCTGAGCGAGAATCGGCGCCCATGTTCCCTGGGGAGGATGATTGAATGAAATCGATGGTATGGCTGGTCCTGGCTGCTTTGGCCTTTGGTGCCCACGCCAGTGAAGAAGACAGTACGCCGTGCGACAACGTCGAGACCGACCAGCAGAACTACGACTGCGCACTGTTCAGCCGCACCACCGCCGAACGTGAGCTCAACGCCGCGTTTACCGACCTGCTGGATCGCATCAAGGAACAGTATGCTGGTCAAAGCGCGAAAATCACCGAAGTGAGCAAACGCCTGACCGACGCCGAAACCTTGTGGAAACAGCTGCGCGATGCCGACTGCAAGGTCGAAACCTTCGACGAAAAACCCGGCAAAGCCTTCGACGCGGCCCTGAATACCTGCCTGGCCCAACGTAGCGACGACCGTTCCGAATACCTGCAGTCCCTGGGTCTGCAAAACTCTGATTGAGAACAGCATGAAAATCTGCGGAATTGAAATCAAAGGCAGCGAAGCGCTGCTCGCCGTCGCCACGCTGGACGGCGCAAACCCGGTGCATGTTGCCCTGGCGACGAAAAAGATCGGTCTGGAAGACGATGAGCTGGCGGACAACGTCAAAGCCTTTGCCAGCCAGGCCCGGCAGTTCATCGCTGAACATGGCATCAGCCACCTGGCAATCAAGAAGCGCAGCAAGAAAGGCGATTTCGCCGGCGGCCCGACCACCTTCAAGATCGAAGGCGTGCTGCAGCTGCTGGACAATTGTGAGGTGGAACTGGTTTCACCACAGACCGTCAGCGCTCAGGCCAAGAAGCACAACATTGAGCTGCCCGCCTCGTTGAACAAATACCAGCACGAAGCCTTCAAGAGCGCCTGCGCGGTGTTGCTCAAGCGCCGCTGAGGCTGACGGTTCGGGCCTTGCGATCCTCCCGGGGGCAACGCTCGAAACGCGCCCGGTAGCAGCGGGTGAAGTACGACGCTGACTCGAAACCGCAGGCAATACTCACTTCCAGCACGCTCATGTCGGTCTGGCGCAGCAGTTGCCGCGCCTTGTCCAGACGCAGGCGCAGGTAGAAGCCGCTGGGGGTGTCGTGCAGGTACAGGCGGAACAGGCGCTCCAGCTGACGCCGGGTAACCTGCACCGACTCGGCCAGCACCAGGGTGTTGAGCGGTTGCTCGGTGTTGCGCTCCATCTCGCCGATCACCTGCACCAGTTTCTTGTTGCTGATGCCATAGCGTGAGGCGATCTGCATGCGCTGGTGGTCCTGGCGCGGGCGGATGCGCCCGAGCACGAACTGCTCGGAGACCTGAATCGCCAGTTCCGGGCCGTGCGCCTGAGCGATCAGGTCGAGCATCAGGTCGATTGACGCGGTGCCGCCGGCCGAGGTGATGCGCCGTCGATCGACTTCGAACAGTTCCTGAGTCGCCCGCAGCTGTGGATAAGACTCCTTGAACGCTTCCAGCGCCTCCCAGTGCAGGGTCACCCGGTGGCCATCGAGCAGGCCGGCTTCGGCCAGGACCACGCTGCCGGTGTCGATGCCGCCAAGCACCACCCCTTCGTGATCGAGCTTGCGCAGCCAGTGCTGCAGCGCCGGGCTGAAACTGCCCAGCGGCTCGAACCCGGCCACCACCAGCAGGGTTGCACCTTTGGCCAGCGGCTGCAGCGCGCCATCAACATTGACCGACATGCCATTGCTGGCCTGCACCGCCCCGCCCTCTATGCTCAAAACCTGCCAGCGGTACAACCCGCCGCGAAAGCGGTTGGCCACCCGCAGCGGCTCGATCGCCGAGATAAAACCGATCGCGGAAAAACCGGGGAGCAACAGAAAGTAGAAATCCTGGGGCATAGCGAACGACTCGATGGCCACGGGTCTGCGGTTAATACCCTGCAGGTCGCCACTGTGCAAGTGCTGGTCGCCAGGGTGCGTATTTTCCCGTTGCGGTGCGCGTAGTTTGATCAGTACGGCACGCAGAGGCCGCCCCTATAACAACTAGAACTGCCGTTGGAGGAGCCACCATGAACAGATTGATCAGCCGTAGCCTGCTGACGCTCGTCGGTACCGCAATCCTCAGCACCAACGTAATGGCCGCCGAACCGGCCGTATGCAAGAACGTGCGCCTTGGCGTGGTCAACTGGACCGACGTGATGGCCACCAGCGCCATGACCCAGGTGCTGCTCGACGGCCTCGGCTACAAGACCAAGCAGACCAGTGCCTCGCAACAAATCATCTTCGCCGGCATTCGAGACCAGCGCCTGGACATGTTCCTCGGGTACTGGAACCCGATCATGACCCAGACCATCACCCCCTTCATCGACGCCAAGCAGGTCAAGGTCCTTGAGCAACCCAGCCTGAACGACGCCCGTGCGACCCTCGCCGTGCCCAAATACCTGGCCGACAAGGGCCTGAAAACCTTCGCCGACATCGCCAAATTCGAGAAGGAGCTGGGCGGCAAGATCTACGGTATCGAACCCGGTTCCGGCGCCAACACCCAGATCAAGGCGATGATCAGCAAGAACCAGTTCGGCCTGGGCAAGTTCCAGCTGGTCGAATCCAGCGAGGCCGGGATGCTCGCTGCCGTCGACCGCGCCGTACGGCGCAATGAGGCCGTGGTGTTCTTCGGCTGGGCGCCGCACCCGATGAACGTCAACATCGACATGGCCTACCTCAGTGGCAGCGAAGACGCCCTGGGCCCGGACGAAGGCCGCGCCACGGTGTGGACCGTCACCGCCCCGGATTACGCCGAACGCTGCCCGAATGCCAACCGCCTGCTGACCAACCTGAAATTCAGCGCCGAAGACGAGAGCCGCATGATGCAACCGCTGCTCGAGCACAAGGACGCCCTGGCATCCGCCCGTCAGTGGCTCAAGGACCATCCCGAGGACAAAGCCCGCTGGCTTGAAGGGGTGACTACCTTCGACGGCAAGCCCGCTGCCGACAACCTCAAGTTTACTGCCAACTGACAGACCTGATCGCGGGGCAAGCCCGCTCCCACAGAGTTCCCCCCCCTGTGG
>JBOICD010000366.1:0-4048 GCA_050739855.1 Pseudomonas sp. | reverse complement strand
TGTTGAAGGCCAGTGCGTTCTCGCCGGCGTCGGGCGCCTCGAGTGTCGCCAGCTGGCTGTCCAGCAAGGTGGCCGGCATGTAGTGGCCAGCGCGCTGCGCCATTCGTTCGGCCAGCAGGGCCCGTTCGCCATGCAGGTACACAAAACGCACGGCGGGCGAGCCCTGGCGCAGCACATCGCGGTAGGAGCGTTTCAGGGCCGAACAGGAAAGCACCAGGCCACGCCCCGCGTGGCGCGCCTCGCGGATACGATCGGCCAGCGCCCCGAGCCAGCCCTCACGGTCGGCATCGGTCAACGGTACGCCGGCGGCCATGCGCGCCACGTTCTCGGCCGAGTGCAGTTCATCGCCCTCGATAAACTCCAGTCCGAGACGGGTGGCAAGCTGGAACGCAACCGTGCTCTTGCCGCAGCCGCTGACGCCCATCACGACAAAGATATCGGGCTCCATGACACGTGGGACGAAAGCGCGTCCTCCGTCGTCTTCAGTCAACCCGGATGCCGCTGACAGCATCGAACACGTGGGATTTTCCGGCTGCGATCTCCAGCATGACCAGTTCGTCCGGCTGGACGTTGGTGCGACCGTGCATCACGACGATCAGCTGTTCCTCGCCCACCTGCAGCAGCAGTTCGGTCTCGGCGCCGGTTGGCTCCACCACGATGACCTTGGCCGCAATGCCCTGGCCCGTGGTTGAAATCTTCAGGTCGCCCGGCCGGATGCCATAGTGCACCGCCTGCCCGTCGCTACCCTGCTGGAGCGGGCCCACCGGCCAGCGGCTGCCCTGCGCCTCGACCCAGCTGCCGCCCTCGCCCTGACGCAATACGCCCTTGAGCACATTCATCGCCGGCGAGCCGATGAACTGCGCCACAAAGAGGTTGGCAGGCCGGTCGAACAACGCCAGCGGTGTGCCGATCTGTTCGATGATGCCGTCGTGCATCACGACGATACGATCGGCCATGGTCATGGCTTCGATCTGGTCATGCGTGACGTAGACCGTGGTGGTCTTCAGCCGCTGGTGCAGCGCCTTGATTTCGGCGCGCATGGCCACGCGCAGCTTGGCATCCAGGTTGGACAGCGGCTCGTCGAACAGGAACACCTTGGGATCGCGCACGATGGCCCGACCCATCGCGACCCGCTGGCGCTGACCGCCCGAGAGTTCACGCGGGAAGCGCTCCAGCAAGGGGTCAAGGTTCAGGATGCGGGCCGCATCGCCCACGCGCTTGTTCGTCAGGTCGGCTTCGGCATTGCGCAGCTTCAGGCTGAAGGCCATGTTGTCACGCACCGTCATGTGCGGATACAGCGCGTAGCTCTGGAACACCATCGCGATGTCGCGGTCCTTGGAGTCAAGCTGGTTGACCACCTTGCCGTCAATCGCGATCTCGCCACCGCTGATTTCCTCCAGCCCGGCCAGCATGCGCAGCAAAGTCGATTTGCCGCAGCCCGAGGGGCCCACCAGCACGACGAATTCGCCATCGGCAATGTCGAAGCTGATGCCGTGGATGATCTTGACCTTGCCGAAATTCTTTTCAATTTTCTGGAACGATACGGATGCCATCTGGCTGCCCCTTGTTGCTTAGCTCTTCACCGCGCCGGCCGTGAGGCCCGACACCATGTAGCGCTTGAATGTGTAATAGATAGCCGCCGGCGGCAGCGCGTAGATCAGGCCTGTCGTCATCAGCAATTCCCAGGGCGAATCGTCAGCGGACAGGAAGTTTCCAAGCGCCACAGCCAGCGTGACACTGGTGTCGTTGGACAGCAGCAGGAATGCATACAGGTACTCGTTCCAGGCCAGCAGCAGCGCGTATGTGCCCACGGCAACAAGCGACGGCACCATCAGCGGCAGGTACACCAGGCGGAACAGCTGCATGGCCGTGGCACCGTCCATCTTGGCGGCCTCGTCCAGCTCGTACGGCAGCTTGTCGGAGGCCTGCTTGAGCACCCAGATGCAGTACGGTGAAGCGATCGTCACCATCGCCAGGATCAGCGACCACTGGCTGTTCAGGAGGCCATAGTTGCCCATGGTCTTGTACATGGGCACGGCCAGGAACGCCGCCGGGATGAAATAGGTGAACAAGGCCATGTTCATGACCGTGCGGCCGCCAGGAACCCTGAGCCGGCTGATGGCAAACGCCGCTGCGGTAGAGACGGCCAGCGTCAGAAAACCGACCGACAGTGCGATCACCAGCGAGTTGCCCATCTGCACCCAGAAGTGATCGAGATAAAAATGCTTCTGGTGGAAAACAAAAGAGAAGTTGTCCAGCGTCGGGTTCTTCGGCCAGAGCCGGCCCGAGGTCGCCTGGTCGCGCGGCGAGATCGCGAACAGCACCATGTGGTAAATCGGAATGAGTGTCCACAGGAGCACGGGAATGCCGATCAGCAGCAGCCGGGCCTCGGTGGCAACCGTCTTGAGGGTGATGCGTTTCATTTGAAGCTCCGATGAGCCGCATCCAGGATAGCGAATACGCCCCCGGAGGCGGCGTGGTAGGTGCGGCGGGCGACATTTTTCCGCAGGACCGCCCCAAGGAAAAAACGCCCCCCGAAGGGGGCAGCGCAGCACGCGCAGCGACAAGCGTGGGGGTTCATTTCGAGAGCCGTTTCATCATGAAATAGACCAGCGGCAGCACCAGCGGCAGCGCCACGACGATGGAAGCCAGCGACAGGTCGACCTGGTCCAGGCGCAGGTAGCGAATGCCCAGCGTGGCCAGCACGTGCGTCAGGTCAGCCGGGCCACCGCCCGTGAGCAGGTACACACTGTTGAAGTCGCCCAGCGTCCAGATCATCGACAGGATGGTGGACGTCAGGTACAGCGAACGCATGGAGGGCCAGGTGATGAAGCGGAACTTCTGCCAGCTCGTGGCGCCGTCCACCGACGCCGCCTCGTACTGTTCGCCTGGAATCGCCATGCGGCCCGCCAGCAGGATCAGCGTCCAGAAGGGCAACGATTTCCAGATGTGGGCCAGCATGGAAAATGACAGCGCCAGCGTCGGGTCGTTGAGCCAGTTCGGGCCGTCGATACCGGTCAGCTTGAAAATCAGGGTGTTGATCACGCCCCACTCGGGATTGAGCATGAAGCGCATCGACAGGATGGTCGGAATCGAGGGTACGGCCCACGGCAGGATGAACACCAGTGACAGCCACTTGACCCACCAGCGCGTGTTCAGGAAGAAACCCGAGAGAAACAGCGCGACGATCATCTTCAGGTTGACCGCAACGATGATGAACACGACGCTGTTGACCATCGTGCGGAAAAAAATCGGATCGGCAAAAAGCCGCACATAGGTTTGTGGTTCCCGCGCCAGCCACAAACCGTAGCCTACCGGGTAAATCACAAACACCAGAAAAATCAGCAGGTAGGGAATGACCAGGATCATTCCCCATCGTTCCCACGACGTCATGCCCTTGCTGGCAAACCCCGCGGGCTGGCTTACCTGTTCTACAGTGATAGTGCTCATGGCATCGCTCCCCGCGCAACCGCTCCCGCAAGGGGAATGGTTGCGCGGCTTCTTTGAGTGGACAGTCTGGATACTTAGTTTGCGACGGTCTTGATGCGGGCGATCATTTCGTCGACCGCCTTGTCAACCGGCACCTTCTCGTTGAGAACCCGGTTCGCCGCCTTGGCCCAGACGTTCTCGTTGTTGAGAACGGTGAACTTGTAGTTCTTGGTGAACTCGAAATTCACCGTGCCGGCCGTGAACTGGTTGTACACGGCGGTGCGGTGCGGATCGGCCTTCCAGAACGGGCGCTGCTGCGCCGCCTTCATCACCGGGAACCAGCGGCCCAGCGAGCCCTCGACGTACGGCGTGAGGTTTTCATCCTGCAGCAGGAAGGCCACAAACTCCTTGGCGCGGGTCTTGTTCTTGGCCTGGCTGAACACCACGCCGGTCTTGATCGCGGCACGGTAGACCATCTTGCTGCCATCGGGTTTGCTCGGGAAACCGGCGGTGCGGATGCGCTCCGTGTAGTTCTTCTTCGCGATCTCCCGATCCTCGGGCTTCAAGGCGGCGTTGTTCATGTCATCGAGCCATTTGGCCGCGATCGAGATGGTCGCAT
>JBOICD010000365.1:0-4070 GCA_050739855.1 Pseudomonas sp. | reverse complement strand
GGTAAGGTCTACGTCGGCCGCAGCGAAGAAGAAGTGCGCGCCAAGCACAACCTCGGTGCCGACGTGGTCCTGAACCAGGACAACGACGTCCTCGACACCTGGTTCAGCTCGGGCCTGTGGACCTTCTCGACCCTGGGCTGGCCACAGCAGACCGAATTCCTCAAAAAATTCCACTCCACCGACGTGCTGGTCACCGGTTTCGACATCATTTTCTTCTGGGTCGCCCGGATGATCATGCTGACCATGCACCTGGTGAAGAACGAGGACGGCACCCCGCAAGTGCCGTTCAAGACCGTCTACGTCCACGGTCTGGTCCGCGACGGCCAGGGCCAGAAGATGTCCAAGTCCAAGGGCAACGTCCTTGACCCGCTGGACATCGTCGACGGCATCACCCTCGACGAGCTGCTGGAGAAACGCACCAGCGGCATGATGCAGCCAAAACTGGCCGAGAAAATCGCCAAGCAGACCAAAGCCGAGTTCCCCGAAGGCATCGCCAGCTACGGCACCGACGCCCTGCGCTTTACCTTCTGCTCGCTGGCTTCGACCGGTCGCGACATCAAGTTCGACATGGGTCGCGTCGAAGGCTATCGCAACTTCTGCAACAAGATCTGGAACGCCGCCCGCTACGTGCTGGACAAGGGCGAAGACTGCGGCCAGAACGGCGAAGCCTACGAGCTGTCGCTGGCTGATCGCTGGATCATCTCGCAGCTGCAACGTACCGAAGCCGAAGTGACCCGCCAGCTGGAGCAGTTCCGCTTCGACCTGGCCGCCCAGGCGCTCTACGAGTTCATCTGGAACCAGTACTGCGACTGGTACCTGGAACTGTCCAAGCCTGTGCTGTGGGACGAAAACGCTCCGGTCGAACGTGCCCGTGGCACCCGCCGCACCTTGGTACGCGTGCTGGAAGTGGCCTTGCGTCTGGCCCATCCGTTCATGCCGTTCATCACCGAAGAAATCTGGCAGCGCCTGGCGCCGCTGGCCGGCGCTGAAGGCAAGACCATCATGCTGCAGCCGTGGCCGGTAGCCAACGAAAGCCGCATCGATGCCGCTGCCGAAGGCGATATCGAATGGCTCAAGGAGCTGATGCTCGGCGTGCGCAACATCCGCGGCGAGATGAACATCGGTCCGGGCAAGCCGCTGCAATTGTTCCTCAAGAACGCCAGCGCCGAAGACCAGCGCCGCCTGCAGGAAAACGAAGCGCTGCTGAAGAAGCTGGCGAAGATCGAATCATTCACCGTGCTCGGCGAGCAGGACGAAGCACCGTTGAGCGCCACTGCGCTGGTCGGTGACCTGCAAGTGCTGGTGCCGATGGCTGGGCTGATCGACAAGGACGCAGAACTGGCACGCCTGAACAAGGAAATCCAGCGCCTGCAGGGCGAAGTCCAGCGTGTGGGTGGCAAGCTGTCGAATGCCGCCTTCGTCGACAAGGCGCCGCCTGCGGTGATCGACAAGGAACGCGCCAAGCTGGCCGAGGCCGAACAGGCCCTGGCCAACTTCACCGAGCAGCATGCGCGGATTGCCGCGCTGTAACGATCGCTGACTTCAGTGGCGCTATCGCGGGTCAAGCCCGCTCCCACAGCTTTGTGTGTGTGTGTGGGAGCGGGCTTGACCCGCGATGCTTTTCACCGGACCCAAAAATGACCACACCAATCAAACCGACACTGCACCCACGCAACCGCCACCAGGGTCGCTACAACTTTCCCGAGCTGATCAAGAGCAGCCCCGAGCTGGGCAAGTTCATGATCACCAATCCCCACGGCAAGCCGAGCATCGACTTTGCCAACCCCGACGCCGTCCGGGTGTTCAACCGCGCCCTGCTCAAGGCCCAATACGGCATCCAGCACTGGGACATCCCGGCCGACTACCTGTGCCCGCCGATTCCCGGTCGCGCTGACTACATCCACGTCGTCGCCGACTTGCTCGCCGAAGACAACAACGGCGAGATTCCCCGCGGCGCCCAGGTGCGCGCCCTGGATATCGGCGTCGGCGCCAACTGCATCTATCCGCTGCTGGGCCACAGCGACTACCGCTGGCGCTTTCTCGGCTCGGACATCGACACCACGGCCCTGGCCGCTGCCAAAGCCATCGTCCAGGCCAACGGCCTGGACAAGGCCATCAGCCTGCGCCAGCAAGGCAATCGCAAGCACATCCTGCTCGGCCTGCTCAAAGACGACGAGCGTTACGACCTGACCCTGTGCAACCCGCCCTTCCATGCCTCACGGGAAGAGGCCACCCGCGGCAGCCAGCGCAAGTGGCGAGCCTTGGGCAAAGCCGATCCCAAGCGTAAATTGCCGGTGTTGAACTTTGGCGGGCAGAACAACGAGCTCTGGTGCGAAGGCGGCGAAATCCGCTTCGTCAGCCAATTGGTGGCAGAAAGCGCCTCGCTCGGCCAGCAGGTGCTGTGGTTCACCTCACTGGTGTCCAAAGCCTCCAACCTGCCCGGCATCCAGGCGGCGCTGAAGAAAGCCAGTGCGCAGGACGTACGGATTGTCGAGATGGGCCAAGGGCAGAAACAAAGCCGCATGGTCGCCTGGACCTTCCAGGACGCCAATGCCCGCCAGGCCTGGCGCCAGAGCCACTGGACACCCCCTGTGGGAGCGGGCTTGTCCCGCGATTGAGGCCTTGTCAGTCACACCGCATCGCGGGGCAAGCCCGCTCCCACAGAGGCACAAAAAAACCGCGTCTGGCTCACACCGGACGCGGTTTTTCAAGGCTGCTTACAATTACTTGTTTACAGCGTCGGTCAGCACTTTGGCTGGAACGAACTTGACGACTTTCTTGGCAGCGATTTCGATGGCAGCGCCAGTCGAAGGGTTGCGGCCGGTACGGGCAGGACGCTCGGTGATTTTCAGTTTGCCAATGCCTGGCAGAGTGATTTCGCTGCCATTTTCCAGTTGATCAGCAACGATCTGACCCAGTTGCTCCAGAGCGTTACGCGCGGTGGTTTTCGGCGCGTCGATAGCTTCGGCGATATCGGCGATCAGTTGGTCTTTGGTCAATGCCATGGTGGTGTTCCTTCCCTATCAAATTCAGTGAGTATGCAGAGTGCTACGTCAGTCATCGAGCCAGACCTGCGGGGTAACCGGCGGTCCGGTGTTACAGCCACGTCATTCGCGTATGTAGATACGTAAAACGGCGTTTGGTTCGACGTGACGCGAGCG
Source organism: Pseudomonas sp. (assembly GCA_050739855.1). Classification (GTDB taxonomy): domain Bacteria; phylum Pseudomonadota; class Gammaproteobacteria; order Pseudomonadales; family Pseudomonadaceae; genus Aquipseudomonas. The sequence goes on along the minus strand of JBOICD010000365.1, from coordinate 909 downwards.
GTCTGCCAGCGATGCGCCACACACGGGGCGCAAGACCGGGCAAAACTACCACAGGAATGGATAAATATCCGCAGCTGACCGGGTAAATGTGCAGGTTTTTCGGGGCTTTGCGCGAAAAAGCGCAAAAAATTGAACAAAAAACGAACAACCGTCATTTCTGCCAACATCTGGCCACTGAATCACCTCTGGGCTGAGGTACACTTGGCGACTTTGCAACGCGGCCAGCACCGCCCATTTTCAACCGAGAATCCCATGCCGATCCGTCATTGCATCGTCCACCTGATCGACAAAAAACCCGATGGCAGCCCCGCTGTGCTGCACGCACGCGACTCTGAGCTGGCCGAGTCCAGCGCCATCGAAAACCTCCTGGCCGACCTCAACGACAGCTACAACGCCAAACAAGGCAAAGCCTGGGGTTTCTTCCATGCCGAATCCGGCGCCCATCCGTTCAGCGGCTGGCTGAAAGAGTACCTGGAAGACGGTAGCACCTTCACTGCCTTCAGCCGGGTCGCCGTCGAGCACCTGCAAAAACTGATGGAAGAATCCAACCTGTCGGTCGGTGGTCACGTCCTGTTCGCCCACTACCAGCAAGGCATGACCGACTACCTGGCCATCGCCCTGCTGCATCACAGTGAAGGCGTGGCGGTGAACGCCGAACTGGACGTGACCCCGTCCCGCCACCTGGACCTGGGCCAACTGCACCTGGCCGCACGGATCAACCTCTCCGAGTGGCAGAACAACAAGGCGTCGAAACAGTACATCTCGTTCATCAAGGGCAAGAACGGCAAGAAAGTCTCGGAATACTTCCGCGACTTCATCGGCTGCCAGGAAGGCGTTGATGGCCCCGGCGAAACCCGCACCCTGCTCAAAGCGTTCAGCGATTTTGTCGAAAGCGAGGACCTGCCTGAG
>JBOICD010000364.1:0-4070 GCA_050739855.1 Pseudomonas sp. | reverse complement strand
GGTGAACGACTCCGGCGTTACCAGGCCCTGGCGTGCGGCGAAGAAGCTACCGGCGAAACCGGCGAAGCAGGCACCGAGGGTGAAGGCCGACAGCTTGATCACCGTCGGGTTCAGGCCCAGGGCACGGCAGGCGATCTCGTCTTCACGCAGCGCTTCCCAGGCACGCCCGATCGGCATGCGCAGCAGACGGTTGATCACGAACAGCGCCAGCAGGGCCAGCAGCAGGGCGACCAGGTAGAGGAAAATCACCTTGTTGATCGAGTTGTACTGCAGACCGAAGAACTCGTGGAAGGTCTGCATGCCTTCGGCGGCCTTGCGTTCGAAGGTCAGGCCGAAGAAGGTCGGTTTCTCGATGTTGCTGATCCCGTTCGGACCGCCGGTCAGCCCGGTGAGGTTACGCAGGAACAGACGGATGATCTCGCCGAAACCCAGGGTCACGATGGCCAGGTAGTCACCGCGCAGGCGCAATACCGGGAAGCCGAGCAGGAAGCCGAAGGTCGCCGCCATCAGGCCGGCAAGCGGCAGGCAGATCCAGAAGCTCAGGCCGAAGTAGTGCGATAGCAGGGCATAAGTGTAGGCGCCGACGGCGTAGAAGCCGACATAACCCAGGTCGAGCAGGCCGGCCAGACCGACCACGATGTTCAGGCCAAGCCCGAGCAGTACGTAGATCAGGATCAGGGTAGCGATATCGACTGCACCGCGCGAGCCGAAGAACGGCCAGACCAGAGCAACCACAATCAGCCCCATGACCACCCAGCGCTGGGTCTTGGGCAGGGTCAGGAAGTTGCTCATGGCCGGCGAGATCAGCTTGCGGTCCGAGCGGGTGCGCGTCATTGCGCTCCACTGTTTGTCGAACAGCACACGCAGGAACATCAGCACCGAACACAGGGCGATGATCCACAGGGTCATGGCCCCTTGGCTATGGACGATCAGGCGGATGCCATCGATGCTGAGTTTCAGGCCGAGCACCGGGAAGGCCACGGCCCAGACCAGCAAGGCGCTGAAGAACGCCTGTTTGAGATTTCTGTTCATACTTTTTCAACCTCCGGACGGCCGAGGATGCCGGTCGGACGGAACAACAGCACCAGAACCAAAAGACCGAAGGCCACCACGTCCTTGTACTGGTCGCCGAAGATGTCGGCGCCAAAGGCTTCAGCCACCCCCAGCACCAGCCCGCCGAGCATCGCGCCCGGAATACTGCCGATGCCGCCCAGCACCGCCGCGGTGAAGGCTTTCAGACCTACCAGGAATCCGGCGTTGGGGTTGATCACGCCGTACTGCATGCTCAGCAGTACCGCCGCCACAGCCGCCAGGGCGGCACCGATGACGAAGGTCAGGGCGATGATGTTGTTGGTGTTGATACCCAGCAGGTTGGCCATCTTGATGTCTTCGGCGCAGGCGCGGCAGGCGCGGCCCAGGCGGGAACGGGAGATGAACAGGGTCAAACCGGTCATGGCCACTAGCGTGACGATGAAAACCAGGATCTGCATGTAAGAGATCAGCACTTCCTCTGCGCCGCCTGGGCCGAAGGAGATACTCCCCGGGATCAGGTTGGGGATGGACTTGTCCTTGGAGTCCTGGGATAGCAATACGGTGTTCTGCAGGAAAATCGACATACCGATGGCAGAAATCAGCGGGATCAACCGGTTGCTGTTACGCAAGGGGCGGTAGGCGACCCGTTCGATACTGTAGCCATAGGCACTGGTTACGAAGATCGTGGCGACGAAGGCGACAGTCATCAATATCGGCAGTGAATCGATACCCATCATGGCCAGCCCGGCAAGGGCAATGAAGGCCACGTAGGAACCAATCATGTAGACCTCGCCATGGGCGAAGTTGATCATTCCAATGATGCCGTAAACCATTGTGTAGCCAATGGCTATCAAGGCATAGGTGCTGCCAATGGTCAGACCATTAACCAGCTGTTGGAAGAAGTGATAGATCTCAGGCATTACAGCGCTCCTAAAAACCTGATACGCATTTCACTGGTGGGGCTGCCCCCGGCCCGGTCTTGTGGTCTTTAGCCACTTCGACACCGGCAACTGCCAGCGAACCGCTGGTGACGGTTTTAAGATTTTCAGGTGAACCTGCTCCCGGATCGCGGGAATCAGGCCCATGAACCTCGTAAAACAAAGCCCACTGCTCGCACAGTGGGCTTGTAGTCATGTAGTCACACGGGATTACTGAGGGGAAACTTCGGTTTTAGGTTTGCCGAAATGCCATTCGTAGACCACGAATTTGAAGTCTTTCAGGTCGCCCTTGTCGTTGTACGACAGGTCGCCAGTCGGGGTCTTGAAGGTGCCGGCGTGGATGGCAGCAGCCACTTTGTCGGTGTCTTCGGATTTGGCAGACTTGATGCCCTCGGCGATCAGCTGGACAGCGGAGTAGGCCGGGAACACGAACGGGCCGCTCGGGTCCTTGCCATCGGCTTTGATGGCGTCAACGATGGCCTTGTTCGCAGGATCGGCATCGAAGGACTTCGGCAGGGTTACCAGCAGGCCTTCGGAGGCGTTCTGGGCGATTTGCGAGATGGAGTCGTTACCGACACCTTCTGGGCCCATGAACTTGGCCTTCAGGCCTTTTTCCTGGGCTTGGCGCAGGATCAGGCCCAGCTCTGGGTGGTAGCCGCCGTAGTAGACGAAGTCGACGTTGGCTTGCTTGAGCTTCTGGATGATCGAGGAGAAGTCTTTGTCGCCGGCGTTCAGGCCTTCGAAGACGGCAACCTTGGTGCCTTTGCCTTCCAGGGTCTGCTTGACTGCGGTGGCGATACCTTCACCGTATTGCTGCTTGTCGTGCAGGACGGCAACCACTTTCGGTTTGACGTGGTCGGCGATGTAGTTACCGGCGGCTGGGCCCTGGGCGCTGTCCAGGCCAATGGTGCGGAAGACCAGTTTGTAACCGCGGCTGGTGATTTCCGGGCTGGTGGCAGCCGGGGTGATCATGATCACGCCTTCGTCTTCATAAATGTCGGAGGCGGGCTGGGTGGAGCTGGAGCACAGGTGGCCGATTACGTATTTAACGCCATCGTTGACTACTTTGTTGGCTACGGCTACGGCCTGTTTAGGGTCGCAGGCATCATCGTATTCCTTGGCTTCGAGCATCTTGCCATCGACGCCGCCCTTGGCGTTGATGTCTTTGATCGCCTGTTTTGCACCGACGAACTGCATGTCGCCGTACTGAGTGACCGGGCCGGTTTTCGGGCCGGCAATGCCGATCTTGATGGTATCGGCTGCAAACGAATGGCTGGCAACCCCGGCCAGAACCATTGCGGCAAACAGCTTGGAAATCTGCTTAGTAGCCTTACTCATAGTGCTCCACTCATTCTGTTGTAATTTTTATAGTCCTGCGGCCAGAGCTTGAGGACCGGAGTGCTCCGATTTTGCCCTGGCAACTGTACCGGTACAGTGTAGAGCGCTGCTTCGTCGCTTGAAAAGCAGGCCCGCTGGGGCAAATTCGGCGCGTGTCGCTTAATTGACAGAAACTTACAAGAAAGCGGCTTGGTCTTGCCCTGAATCCTGTGGCAATCCTTTGCTTTCAAGTCCTTTTCGATCAATTACTTATTTGAAACCGGGTTTTTCTGCAAAAATACCGACCTCTTACAGTAGTCGAATTATTTCTGGCAGGAACCCATGACTGATCAACCAAGCACCCTCTATGCCAAACTGCTCGGCGAGACCGCAGTAATCGAGTGGAAAGCCCTGGAGCGTTTTTGGGCCAAAGGTGACCTGATTTGGGTCAGCGAGCGCCTGGACCTGATCGAAGTTGCACAGGCAATGGCCGAGAACCGCAGTGAAACCTTCGCTGCATGGCGCAATGCTGGCACTGTCGGCCCGCTGTCTGCCGAGCAAGCGCTAGACCTTCAGAGCCGCGATCCAGAGATCTGGGCGGTGGTGGTTTCGCCGTTTATTGTGATTCAGGAAAAGACCAATGGTTGATTGCGCGCCAAATTGGTGCGTAAAAATGCGCAGCGGGAAGGTTTTGGTGCGCAGGACTGTTCAGCGAGGGTGGCTGTTGGTAACAGTTGAGTGTGCTTTACGTTAACGGTAACAGATCGCGGGGCAAGCCCGCTC
>JBOICD010000363.1:0-4077 GCA_050739855.1 Pseudomonas sp. | reverse complement strand
GAACTGGGACCCGGCCGACCAGACGGTACTGGCCAACGAGCAGGTCATCGACGGCCGTGGCTGGCGTTCGGGCGCGCTGATCGAGAAGCGCGAAATCCCGATGTACTACTTCAAGATCACCGACTATGCCGACGAGCTGCTGGAAAGCCTCGACGAGCTGCCGGGCTGGCCTGAACAGGTCAAGACCATGCAACGCAACTGGATCGGCAAGTCCCGCGGCATGGAAGTGCAGTTCCCCTTCGATCAGGCCAGCATCGGCCACGCCGGGGCACTGAAGGTTTTCACCACCCGCCCGGACACCCTGATGGGCGCCACCTACGTGGCCGTTGCCGCCGAGCACCCGCTGGCCACCCAGGCCGCCCAGGGCAACCCCGAGCTGCAAGCGTTCATCGATGAATGCAAGAGCGGCAGCGTCGCCGAAGCCGACGTCGCCACCCAGGAGAAAAAAGGCCTGGCCACCTCGCTGTTCGTCGAGCACCCGCTGACCGGTGAAAAACTGCCGGTATGGGTCGCCAACTATGTACTGATGCACTACGGCGATGGCGCGGTAATGGCCGTTCCGGCCCACGACGAGCGCGATTTCGAGTTCGCCAAAAAGTACAACCTGCCGTTCAAGGCTGTGGTGCGCACCCGCCTGGGCGACGAAGTCGCTGCCGAATGGGATGCCGCCTGCGGTGAGTACGGCCAGCTGATCAACTCCGGCGAATTCGACGGTCTGGACTTCCAGGGCGCGTTCGATGCCATCGAAGTGGCCCTGATCAAGAAAGAACTGGGCAAATCGCGTACCCAGTTCCGTTTGCGTGACTGGGGCATCAGCCGCCAGCGCTACTGGGGCTGCCCGATCCCGATCATCCATTGCCCATCCTGTGGCGATGTGCCGGTACCGGAAGACCAGTTGCCGGTTAAGTTGCCTGAAGACGTGGTACCGGATGGCGCCGGTTCGCCACTGGCACGCATGCCTGAATTCTACGAGTGCACCTGCCCGAAATGCGGCACCGCGGCCAAGCGCGAAACCGACACCATGGACACCTTCGTCGAGTCGTCCTGGTATTTCGCCCGTTACGCCTCGCCGAACTACGAGGGCGGCCTGGTCGACCCGAAAGCGGCCAACCACTGGCTGCCGGTAGACCAGTACATCGGTGGCATCGAACACGCCATCCTGCACCTGCTCTATGCACGCTTCTTCCACAAGCTGATGCGTGACGAAGGCCTGGTCAGCTCCAACGAGCCGTTCAAGAACCTGCTGACCCAGGGCATGGTCGTTGCCGAAACCTACTACCGGGTTGCCAGCAACGGCGGCAAGGACTGGTTCAACCCGGCTGACGTCGAAGTCGAACGTGACGCCAAGGCCAAGATCATCGGCGCGCGCCTGAAAACCGACGGCTTGCCGGTCGAGATCGGCGGCACCGAGAAGATGTCCAAGTCCAAGAACAACGGCGTTGACCCGCAGGCGATGATCGAAGCCTACGGTGCCGACACCTGCCGTCTGTTCATGATGTTCGCCTCGCCGCCCGACATGAGCCTGGAGTGGTCCGACTCCGGCGTCGAAGGTGCCAACCGCTTCCTGCGTCGCGTCTGGCGTCTGGCCCAGTCCCATGTCGCCCTGGGCTTGCCGGGCAAGCTGGACGTTGCAGCCCTGGACGATGGCCAGAAAGTGGTCCGCCGTGCCATTCACGCAGCAATCAAACAAGCCAGTACCGACGTCGGCCAGTTCCACAAGTTCAACACTGCCATCGCCCAGGTGATGACCCTGATGAACGTACTGGAAAAAGCCCCGCAAGCCAGCGAACAGGACCGCGCCCTGCTGCACGAAGGCCTGGAAACCGTCGCCTTGCTGCTGGCCCCGATCACCCCGCACATCAGCCACGAACTGTGGCACCGCCTGGGTCACCAGGGGGCGGTGATCGATGCTGGCTGGCCGGCGCTGGATGAAAGCGCCCTGGTGCAGGACAGCATCGTTCTGGTCATCCAGGTCAACGGCAAGCTGCGCGGCCAGATCGAAATGCCGGCCGGCGCCAGCCGCGAAGACGTCGAAGCTGCTGCGCGCAGCAACGAAAACGTACTGCGCTTCACCGAAGGCCTGAGCATCCGCAAGGTCATCGTGGTACCGGGCAAACTGGTCAACATCGTCGCCAACTGACAGGACTACCGGCCCGCAAGAATGGCGGGCCGGTACACAGAATCGGCCCACAAGGGAGCAACAAGATGATCAAACGCAATCTGCTGGTAATGGGCCTGGCCGTGATGCTCAGCGCCTGTGGTTTCCAGCTGCGTGGTACCGGCACCAGTGAACTGAGCATCACGGAACTGGACCTCAGTGCCCGCAATGCCTATGGCGAAACCGTGACCCAGCTGCGTCAGGCCCTGAAAAGCAGCGGCGTCAACGTTCACGCTGGCGCGCCATACAAGCTGGTGCTGACCAACGAAGCGGAAACCCAGCGTGCCGCCACCTATGCCGGTGGCTCGGGTCGCTCGGCCGAGTATGAGCTGAGTACCGTGCTGAGCTACAGCATCGAAGGCCACAACAATACCAACCTGCTCAACGACAAGCTGGAAGTGCGCAAGATCTACTTGCACGACGGCAACAACATCACCGGCTCCCAGCAAGAAGCGACCCAGACCCGCCAGGAAATGCGCCGCGACCTGGTGCAGAACATGCTGGTACGCCTGCAACTGCTGACGCCAAGCCAGCTCGACCAGCTGCAGCAGGACGCTGACGTACGCGCCAAGGCCCAGGCCGATGCCGTGGAAGCGGCCCGTCGCGCCCAGGACGAGACACCTCAGCAGTCGCCCCTGCAACTGCCGATCAACTGAGCCTGAACGGGGCACTTCGGTGCCCCGCCTGCAATCATGAAACTCGCCCCCGCCCAGCTCAACAAACACCTGCAAGGCAGCCTCGCGCCGGTCTACGTGATCAGTGGCGATGATCCGTTGCTCTGCCAGGAAGCCGCCGATGCAGTGCGTGCTGCCGCGCGCCAGCAAGGTTTCGATGAGCGCCAGGTATTCAGCGCTGACGCCAATTTCGACTGGGGCACCCTGCTCCAGGCCGGTGCCAGCCTGTCATTGTTCGCCCAACGGCGCCTGCTGGAACTGCGCCTGCCTTCCGGCAAGCCTGGCGACAAGGGCGCCGCGGCGCTGATCGAATATTGCTCACGACCTGCCGAAGACACCCTGCTGCTGATCAGCCTGCCCAAGCTCGACGGCAGTGCGCAGAAGACCAAATGGGGCAAGGCACTGATCGAAGGCCAGCAGGTCCAGTTCATCCAGATCTGGCCGGTCGACACCCAGCAACTGCCACAGTGGATCAACCAGCGTCTGTCCCAGGCCGGACTATCCGCCCAGCGCGATGCGGTGGACCTGATTGCCGCCCGGGTCGAAGGCAACCTGCTCGCCGCTGCCCAGGAAATCGAAAAGCTCAAGCTGCTGGCTGAAGGCAATCAGATCACCGTCGAGACGGTGCAAGCGGCGGTGGCTGACAGTGCCCGTTTTGATGTCTTCGGCCTGGTCGATGCGATTCTCAACGGCGAGGCTGCTCATGCCCTGCGCATGCTCGAAGGCTTGCGCGGTGAAGGGGTCGAACCACCGGTGATTCTCTGGGCCCTGGCCCGGGAATTACGTGTGCTGGCCGGGCTTGCTCAGCAGTACAGCCAAGGCGTGCCGCTGGACAAGGCCTTCAGCCAGGCTCGACCACCGGTCTGGGACAAGCGCAAGCCACTGATGAGCAAAGCCCTGCAACGTCACTCGGCGCAGCGCTGGAGCCAGCTGTTGCAGGATGCCCAGCGCATCGATGCGCAGATCAAGGGGCAGGCTCAGGGTTCGCCCTGGACGAGTCTTGCGCGCTTGTCGTTGTTGATGGCGGGACAGCGTCTGGCGTTGCCGGCAGAGTGACATCAATCGCGGGGCAAGCCCGCTCCCACAGAGGGTGCCTATCCCTGTGGGAGCGGGCTTGCCCCGCGATGGTTTCGCGCCTATATTGCGCCGCACACCCTCTATCAGGAGCGCTTGCCATGAGCAAAAAGCCCAGGCCCAACAAGGCCAAATCCATCATCGCCCAACCTCTGTTCCGCAGCCGCCAGG
>JBOICD010000362.1:0-4095 GCA_050739855.1 Pseudomonas sp. | reverse complement strand
GATCGCATCGTGGGGCAAGCCCGCTCCCACAGGCAGCCCACCACAGACAGTTGCCTTACCGGGATCAGGACGGTCGACGCCGGGTCTTCTGCCGCAAGATGTAAATGCTGACCAGCACCGCACTGGTCAGCATGAACCCGCGCGCCCAGATCAACGGCACCAGGTAACAGGACAGGCCAATGCTCAGCCACATCAAGGCGATCGCATAGACCTTGCCTTTGAGCGGGATGCCTTCACCACTGAGGTAATCACGAATCCACGGCCCAAGCCGCGGATGATTGACCAGCCAATGGTGAAAACGCGGAGAGCTGCGGGCAAAACAGGCCGCCGCCAGAAGCAGGAAAGGAGTGGTCGGCAACACCGGCAGGAAGATGCCGATCACTCCCAGCGCGACGCTGAGCCAGCCGGTGGCCAGCAGCAGGTAGCGCATTGACGCCGACTCAGTGGTGGCGTGGCTTGAGCAAAGCAGGGGCAGGTTTTTCGTCAGGCGCGTGCTGCAGCAGGTACAGCGCGGTTAGCGCCTCTGGAATCTGCACGATCATGTCGTCCATCAGGTTGGCGTCGCTGGCGATGTCGGCGAATTCCGGCTGTTCGTCGAACAGGCCGGAACCGACCATGATCGGCAGCAGCATCTCGCTGACTTCTTCCTCGGCGGTTTCGAACCAGGCTTCTTCGCGCATGAACACGCCTTCCATGAAACCGATGCACCAGCCGCGCAGGTCGGAATCGTCCGGCTCATCGCCCAGGTCCAGGTCGCATGGCAGTTCGAATTCCTCGTCGCTGGCCAGCTGACGGGCGATGTGCGCCTTGAGCTGGATCAGCGTGGCTTCGATCTCTTCACGCTGGGCGGCGTCCTTGTAATGCGGCTCTTCGGCGAACAGGGCATCGATCCATTCGCGCTCGGGAACCGCCTCGGTACCAATCGACAATGCAGTCAGGTAGCCGTGGGCGGCAACGTAGTCCAGCGCTTCTTCGTGCAGCTCGTCGGCGTCGAGGAAGGCTTGCAGGCGGTTCAATTGCTCGGCGAAGGACATTACAGGGCTACCTTGGGAATAAACGATGATCGAATTCTAGCATCTTGCGGCGCTTGCGAGGCAAAGGATGACGCCTATCGCAGAGCGCCCTGTGCAAGGCGACGCTCGGGTATAATGCCCGGCTTTTGTACCTGGCCATGCTGGAACGGCAGGCCAGGTAAAAGCCGCTTACGCATTTTCAGGTGTGGCGGGGAAGGTTTTCATCCAGCCTGTGGCCAGGATGGTTCTGCGATTTATGGAGTTTCTATGCTCGAACAGGCTCAGCGCGTCCTCAAGGACATCTTCGGCTACGACAGCTTTCGAGGGCGCCAGGGGGCGATCATCGAATGCGTAGCCAAAGGCGGCGATGCGCTGGTGTTGATGCCCACCGGGGGCGGCAAGTCTCTGTGCTTCCAGGTGCCGGCGCTGTTGCGTCCGGGCCTGGCGGTGGTGGTCTCACCGCTGATCGCGCTGATGGAAGACCAGGTGGCAACCCTCGATGAACTGGGTGTGGCCGCCGCCTCGCTGAACTCGACCCTGAGCGCTGAGCAGCAGCGTGAGCTGGCCGGGCGCATTCGCCGTGGCGAGGTGAAGATGCTCTACCTGGCACCGGAACGCCTGGTGCAGCCGCGCATGCTGGATTTCCTGCGCACCCTGGATATCGCCTTGTTCGCGATCGACGAAGCCCACTGTGTATCGCAATGGGGTCATGACTTCCGTCCCGAGTACCTGCAACTGGGGCAACTGGCCGAGCTGTTCCCGCATGTGCCACGTATTGCCCTGACCGCCACGGCGGACATGCGCACCCGCGAAGAAATCGTCACGCGTCTGCACCTGCAGAACGCCGAGCGTTTCCTGTCGAGCTTCGACCGGCCGAACATCTTCTACCGTATCGTGCCCAAAGAGCAGCCGCGCAAGCAGTTGCTGGCGTTCCTCGGCGAACGGCGCGGCAACGCCGGTATTGTCTATTGCCTGTCACGCAAGAAAGTCGACGATGTCGCGGCTTACCTGTGCGATCAAGGCTTCCCGGCGCTGCCGTATCACGCCGGCCTGCCAGCCGAGACCCGCGCGTCCAACCAGCGCCGCTTCCTCAACGAGGAAGGCCTGATCATGGTCGCCACCATCGCCTTCGGCATGGGCATCGATAAACCCAACGTGCGCTTCGTTGCCCACCTGGACCTGCCCAAGTCGCTGGAAGCCTACTATCAGGAAACCGGTCGTGCCGGACGCGATGGTCTGCCAGCCGATGCCTGGATGGCCTACGGGCTGCAGGACATGGTGATGCTCAAGCAGATGCTGCAGAACTCCGAGGGTGACGAGCGCCACAAGCGCATCGAGCAACACAAGCTCGACGCCATGCTCGCCCTCTGTGAAGAAACCCGCTGCCGCCGTCAGATCCTGCTCAACTACTTCGATGAAGAACTGCCGCAGCCTTGCGGGCATTGCGACAACTGCATCGATGGCGTGCAGACCTGGGACGCCACCGAACCGGCGCGCCAGGCCCTGTCGGCGGTGTACCGCACCGGCCAGCGCTATGGTGTCGGCCACCTGGTGGATGTATTGCTGGGGCGCGACAACGAGAAAATCCGCAACTTCGGCCATGAGAAACTGGCGGTGTATGGCGTCGGCAAGGCCCGCTCCGAGGGCGAATGGCGCTCGTTGTTCCGCCAGTTGGTCGCTCGCGGCCTGGCCGATATCGACCTGGAGGGTTACGGCGGGCTGCGTCTGTCCGACAGCTGCCGACCCTTGTTGCGCGGAGAAGTGAGCCTGGCGTTGCGCCGCGACCTCAAGCCGCAGACCAGCAGCAAAAGCAGCGGTAGCGGTGGCAGCCCGGCCAGTCAGCTGGTGCGTGGCGAGGAGCGCGAGCAATGGGAAGCGCTGCGTGCCCTGCGGCGCAAGCTGGCCGAGGAGCATGGCGTGCCACCTTACGTCATCTTCCCCGACTCGACTTTGCTGGAGATGCTGCGCAGCCAGCCGGGCAGCCTCAGCGAAATGGCCCAGGTCAGCGGTGTCGGTGCGCGCAAGCTGGAGCGCTACGGCGCGGCGTTCCTCGACGTATTGGGCGGTGCCGCCGAGGCGCCACCGCAGGTTGCCGACCTGCGCCACGAGCTGACCAGCCTGGCCCGTGCCGGCATGACTCCGGCGCAAATCGCCGGACAGTTGAACTGCAGTGAAAAGAACGTCTACAGCATGCTCGCCGAAGCCATTGGCCGTCAGCAGCTGTCGCTGGAGCAGGCCCTGGACCTGCCGGAAGACCTGCTCGCCGAAGTGCAGGATGCGTTCCTTGATGGCGAGGGCGAATTACCCCCGGTATCGGCGATTGCCGAGCAGTTCGGGGCCCGTGTGCCGGAAGGGGTTCTATATTGCGTTCGAGCGGCGTTAGCCGCTGAATTTGAGATGTAAACGGTGTTTTGTCATCTTTTATAACGATTGTCAGACAGATTGAACCTTGAGGAGCCTTGCCTGTTGCGCAGGAGCATGGTTAGCTGACTAATAATTAGTTCTGATGATGAGTTTTCTATGCCGTTGACCGATCACCACCGCTTCGGAATGCAGCTGGCCCAGATGTCGCGGGGCTGGCGTGCCGAACTGGACCGCCGCCTGGCCGGCCTCAATCTGTCCCAGGCCCGCTGGCTGGTGTTGCTGCACCTGGCCCGATTCGACGAGGCACCGACCCAGCGCGAACTGGCCCAGAGTGTGGGGGTCGAGGGGCCAACCCTGGCACGCTTGCTCGACAGTCTCGAGTCCCAGGGGCTGGTGCGTCGTCAGGCCGTAGTGGAAGACCGGCGGGCAAAAAAGATCCTGCTGTGCCCTCCGGCCAAACCATTGATCGAGCAGATCGAAACCATTGCCAATGCCTTGCGCGTCGAACTCTTCACCGGTGTCGACGAAGAGGAATTGCGCGTGTGCATGAAGGTCCACGCGCGCATCCTGGCCAACCTGGAAAAGTCCTGACCTGCCTCAGAAGGTGTGGCCCAGGTTCAGGTACAACGCCTTCTGATTTTCGCTGTTGGCCCCGTAACTGAAGTTCAGCGGGCCCAGCGGCGTCTCGAAGCCGACGAAAACACTGGCGGCATTGATG
>JBOICD010000361.1:0-4136 GCA_050739855.1 Pseudomonas sp. | reverse complement strand
CTGGCCATGACCATGTGGCTGCTGACCGCCTCGCTGGCCATCGGCTTCGTGGCCTCGATACCGTTGTCCATCGCCCGCGTCTCACCGCGTTTCTGGGTCCGCTGGCCGGTGCAGTTCTACACCTACCTGTTCCGCGGCACACCGTTGTATATCCAGTTGTTGATTTTCTATACCGGGATCTACAGCCTGGCTGCGGTGCGCGAGCAACCGCTGCTCGACAGTTTCTTTCGTGACGCGATGAACTGCACCATCCTCGCCTTCGCCCTGAACACCTGTGCCTACACCACGGAGATCTTCGCCGGCGCGATCCGCAGCATGAACCATGGCGAGGTGGAAGCAGCCAAGGCTTATGGCCTGCGCGGCTGGAAACTTTATGCTTATATCATCATGCCGTCGGCGCTACGCCGCTCGTTGCCCTACTACAGCAACGAAGTGATCCTGATGCTGCACTCCACCACGGTTGCCTTCACCGCAACCGTGCCGGATGTGCTCAAGGTCGCCCGCGACGCCAACTCGGCCACGTTTCTGACCTTCCAGTCGTTCGGTATCGCCGCACTGATCTACCTGTGCGTGACCTTTGCGCTGGTTGGCCTGTTCCGCCTCGCCGAACGGCGCTGGCTGGCTTTTCTAGGACCGACTCACTAGGACTGATATGCATCACTCGACCCACGACATTCTGGCACCGGTTCCCGGTATCGCCCGCCAGATCCACAGCTTTCATTTCGGCCCACGAGGCGCCGGCAAGATCTACATTCAGGCCTCGCTGCACGCCGACGAACTGCCCGGCATGCTGGTGGCCTGGCACCTCAAGCAACGCCTGGGCGACCTCGAGGCCCAGGGTTTGCTGCATCGCGAGATCGTACTGGTGCCGATTGCCAACCCGGTCGGCCTGGAACAGGTGCTGCTGGATATGCCGCTGGGCCGCTTCGAGCTGCAGAGTGGCGAGAATTTCAATCGTAACTTCGTCGACCTGAGCGACAAGATCGGCGATCAGATCGAAGCGCACCTGAGCCAGGATCCGGCGCACAACGTTGCCCTGATCCGCGAATGCCTGCGCCGTGCCCTGGATGCCCATCCGGTCCATACACCGCTGCAGTCACAACGCCTGACCCTGCAGCGACTGGCCTGCGATGCCGAGATGGTGCTGGACCTGCATTGTGACTTCGAAGCCGTCGCCCACCTGTACACCACGCCAGAGGCCTGGCCGCTAGTCGAGCCGCTGTCGCGCTACCTCGGCGCCCAGGCCAGCCTGCTGGCCACCGATTCGGGCGGGCAATCCTTCGACGAGTGCTTCACCCTGGTCTGGTGGCAGCTGCAGCAGCGTTTCGGCAAACAGTTCCCGATCCCGCAAGGCAGTTTCTCGGTCACCGTCGAGTTGCGTGGCCAGGGCGATGTCAGTCACCCGCTGGCAGAACAGGATTGCGCGGCGATTCTCGATTATCTGAGGCAATACGGCGCCATCGAAGGCCAAGCGAGCGCCCTTCCGCCACTGTCGTATCCGGCAACCCCGTTGGCGGGTGTGGAGCCTGTGACCACGCCGTTGGGCGGATTGCTGGTGTTTCACGTCAAACCGGGCCAGTACCTGGAGGCTGACCAGTTGATCGCCGAGGTCATCGACCCGCTCAGCGACCGGGTGACAGCGGTACGCAACGTCCAGCCCGGCCTTGTGTATGCCCGCTCGCTACGGCGCATGGCGACCGCCGGCATGGTCATTGCGCATGTGGCCGGCCGCCAGCCCTACCGCAGCGGTTACCTGTTATCGCCTTGAGTCATAGTCACCTTTGAGAGCCTGCGCATGTACAAACTGACCATCGAAGACCTGCACAAGCGCTACGGCGAACATCATGTGCTCAAAGGTGTCTCGCTCAAGGCGAAGACCGGTGACGTGATCTGCCTGATCGGCGCCAGCGGCTCGGGCAAGAGCACCTTCCTGCGCTGTATCAACTTTCTCGAACAACCCAACGAGGGCAGCATGACCCTCGATGGCAAGCCGGTGCACATGAGCCATGACCACCTTGGTCTGCGGGTCAGCGATGCGGATGAGCTGCAGCGCCTGCGCACGCGCCTGGCCATGGTCTTCCAGCACTTCAACCTGTGGAGTCACCTGAGCGTGCTGGACAACATCAGTCTGGCACCAAGACGGGTCCTGGGCGTCAGCAAGCAGGAAGCCGAAGCCCGCGCCCGGCGTTACCTGGACAAGGTCGGCCTGGCCGCCCGCGTGGCCGAGCAGTACCCGGCGTTTCTTTCCGGGGGGCAGCAACAGCGCGTGGCGATTGCCCGGGCCCTGGCCATGGAGCCGGAAGTCATGCTGTTCGATGAGCCAACCTCGGCGCTGGACCCGGAGCTGGTCGGAGAAGTGCTGCGGGTGATCCAGGGCCTGGCCGAAGAAGGCCGGACCATGATCATGGTGACTCACGAAATGGCCTTTGCGCGCAAAGTGGCGACCCAGGTCATGTTCCTGCATCAGGGCCTGGTCGAAGAGCAAGGGCCACCCGCCGAAGTACTCGGAAATCCGAAAAGCGAACGCCTGCGTCAGTTCTTGAGCGGCAACCTGAAGTAAGCCTCAGGCGACGGGCGCAGGGGGTGGTTCATCCGGCAAAGTTGGTTCACCCGGCTCCATGGGCTGGGTTTCGCCCGGTTGCGGGCTATCGGGGGTGTCCGGATCAGGTTGACCCGGCACGCCACCAGCCTGAGCGATGTGCGGATGCGAATGCGGATGGGCCAGCAGCGACCAGGCCAGCACCCCGACGTGGTTGGGCTGCAACACGGCCAGCTTGGCGCTGATGGCCGGATCGAGTTTCATGAGCGGCTCCTCGGCGAAGTCCGCCAGGCGCGTTGCCTGGCGCAACAGTTCATTACATTGGAGTCCGCAACGGGCGAGGAATTCCCGCGCTTTGTCGGATCAGGTGCGTGGCAGGGTGACGCCGCGCTGGCCCTGGTATTTACCACCACGGTCCTTGTAGGACACTTCGCACTCTTCATCGGACTCCAGGAAGAGCATCTGCGCCACGCCTTCGTTGGCGTAGATTTTCGCAGGCAAGGTGGTGGTGTTGGAGAACTCCAGGGTCACGTGGCCTTCCCACTCAGGTTCCAGCGGGGTGACGTTGACGATGATGCCGCAACGGGCGTAGGTGCTTTTACCCAGGCAGATGGTCAGCACGTTACGCGGAATCCGGAAGTACTCCACGGTGCGGGCCAGGGCGAAGGAGTTCGGCGGGATGATGCAAACGTCGCTCTTGACGTCGACAAAGCTGCCGGCATCGAAGTTTTTCGGATCGACGGTCGCCGAATTGATGTTGGTAAACACCTTGAACTCGTCGGCGCAGCGTACGTCGTAACCGTAGCTGGAGACACCGAAGGAGATCAGCCGGTTGTCGCTCTCACCGCGCACCTGGCGCTCGACGAACGGCTCGATCATGCCGTGTTCCTGCGCCATGCGGCGAATCCACTTGTCCGATTTGATGCTCATGGCGGGTGTCCTGAAGTAACGAGGTGAAGAAATTCTGTGGCGCATCTTACCGGGCCCGGCGCGCGGTTCAAAGTTTCATCCACCGCCAAGCGTCGAATCCCCGTGCGCCGGGGCCTTCAGGGAGGCATGCAGCACCGTCAGTCATGATTTGCGCGAAAGCTGAACAAGACCATTGGCACGTTCTGGAAAAAGGGTTATGGTGACGCCACTGTGCTGCACGTGTCACTGAGAATATCTACCTGATGCAAGATTTCGATCAACCCATCTTCATGAATTTTCTGCCTCTTTGCACTCAGTCTCGGCCAGGGCGTTTCCTGAGTCGTAGTTAACTTTGTCCAAGGAGACAGACCATGTCCAATCGCCAAACCGGTACCGTTAAGTGGTTCAACGATGAAAAAGGCTTCGGCTTCATCACCCCACAATCCGGTGACGACCTGTTCGTACACTTCAAAGCCATCAAGGCTGACGGCTTCAAGAGCCTGAAAGAAGGCCAAGCGGTCTCTTTCATCGCTACCCGCGGTCAGAAAGGCATGCAGGCTGAAGAAGTAGAAGTTATCTAACTTCCGCTTTACAGCTTGAAAAAGCCCCGCCCTTAACAGGTGGGGCTTTTTTTTTGCCCTTGATTTTGAGCTTATCGCGGGGCAAGCCCGCTCCCACAGGTTTGCTC
>JBOICD010000360.1:0-4141 GCA_050739855.1 Pseudomonas sp. | reverse complement strand
GATTCCCGATGCCTATGAACGCTTGTTGCTGGAAGTGATGCGCGGCAATCAGAACCTGTTTGTGCGCAAGGACGAAATCGAATACGCGTGGAAGTGGTGCGATCAGCTGATTGCCGGCTGGAAGAACAGCGGCGATGCACCCAAGCCTTATGCCGCTGGCTCCTGGGGGCCGATGAGCTCGATTGCATTGATTACCCGTGATGGGAGGTCTTGGTATGGCGATATCTGAACTTGAACTGCCGGCTAACGTGACGGCCCATGACTTCGACGGTGCCGCACGGCTGGCCGAAAGGTTGGCCAGGGATGTGGCAAAGCGCCTGAATGCCGCGATCGCGGCAAACGGCCAGGCGACCCTGGTGGTGTCTGGCGGGCGCAGCCCGGTGGCGTTTTTTCAGGCACTGATCCAGCAGCCGCTGGACTGGTCGAAGGTCTTGGTTAGCCTGGCCGATGAGCGCTGGGTGCCGGTCGAGCATGCCGACAGCAATGCCGGTCTGCTCAAGCGCCATCTGTTGACCGGCAACGCCGCCAAGGCACGTTTTCTTGGCCTGTACCGCGCAGCTGCCAGCCTTGAAGCTGCAGCGCTGGAAGCCGATCAGGCGCTCGCGGAGCTATCAGGCATCGACGTGCTGGTGCTCGGCATGGGCGATGACGGCCATACCGCTTCGCTGTTCCCCGGCAGCCCGAACCTGAGCGAAGGCCTTGATCCGCAGAGCACGCGTCGCTGCTTGCCGATGCTGGCGCCAAGCGTGCCGCATCAACGCCTGAGCATGACTCGCGCCTTGCTGGTCAGGGCCGCCTTCACCGCCTTGTCCGTGCAAGGCCCGGGCAAACTCGCTACCCTGCGCGCCGCACTGGCTGGCGATGACCTGGGCGAAATGCCGATTCGCGCCTTCTTACAAGACCCTCTGGATATTTACTGGTGCCCATGAGCCAAGGATCCGCCGTTATGACCACGCATGAACTGAAACAGCCGGGAGTTTCCATGGCCGACAAGATTGCCCGGATCGATCAGATCTGCACCCAGGCGCGCATTCTGCCGGTGATCACCATCGCCCGCGAAGAAGACATCCTGCCCCTGGCCGATGCGCTGGCTGCTGGTGGCATCAAGACCCTGGAAGTGACCCTGCGCTCGGCGCATGGCTTGAAAGCCATCCAGGTGCTGCGTGAACAGCGTCCGGAACTGTGTGTCGGCGCCGGTACTGTGCTGGATCGCAAAATGTTTGCGGCGGTGGAAGCCGCTGGCGCGCAGTTTGTGGTCACCCCGGGTATCACCCAGGACGTGCTCGAGGCAGGTGTACAAAGCAAGATTCCCCTGCTGCCAGGTATCAGCACACCGTCGGAAATCATGATGGGCTATACCCTCGGTTACCGCCGCTTCAAGCTGTTCCCCGCCGAGATCAGCGGCGGTGTGGCGGCGATCAAGGCCTTTGCCGGCCCATTCGGCGACGTGCGCTTCTGCCCCACCGGTGGGGTAAATCCGGGCAATGTGAAGAGCTACGTGGCTCTACCGAACGTGATGTGCGTGGGCGGCACCTGGATGCTCGACAGCAGCTGGATCAAGAATCGCGAATGGTCGCGGATTACCGATTGCAGCGCCGAGGCACTGGCGCTGCTGGATTGAACTGAATCGTTGTGTGCTACACGGCTTATGGGGCGCTTGGTCGGCGCCCTTTTTTTTTTGGTTCTTCACGCAACCCTGGGGGAAGACAGAAACTACAACGCTGATTGGATAGATGAAATTCGCGCGAATACTGCCAGCGGGTCAACCGTGATCATGGGGGGGCTAGATCCCTGTAGGAGCGAGGCTTGCCCGCGAAGAACGATAACGCGGTATCGCCAACACACCGCAGCGCCTGGTTCGCCGGCAAGCCTGGCTCCTACAAAAAAGGTTCTTCACGCAGTCCCAGGAAACACAGAAACAAGGTCAGGCCGTTCTTCAAAGCGCTTGGGCCTGAAGGTTGCGCTCAAATCGAAGCTGTGGCGATGGAGCTCAAAACGCTCATGAAAGCGCAATACCTGCCCTGATCCAATTTGCCAAGCGGATGGCGTACGGTTACCGGGATAGCAAAAAAAACCGCCTGTTGAAGGCGGTTTTTTTACTTCGATCAGCGATATTACGCTGCTTTTGCCGCCTGCTGGCTCAGCGAGCGGTTCAGCGCACTGAACAGTGCCTTGAAGCTGGCAGTAGTGATGTTTTCATCGATACCTACGCCGTGCACTGGACGGCCACCGGCTACACGCAGTTCGATGTAGGCCGCCGCCTTAGCGTTGGTACCCGCGCCGATGGCGTGCTCGTTGTAGTCCATGATTTCCACGGCTACCGGCAAACCGGCCACCAGGGCTTCCAGGGCGCCATTGCCCTTGCCGCGCCAGTGCAGGGTGGTTTCGCCTTCACCGGCGACTTCCACTTCCACGGCGCTGTGGCCGTTCTCTTCCTGCAGGCGATGGCTGACCAGCGCGTATGGCGCGTTGGCTTGCAAGTATTCACGGTGCAGCAAGTTGTAGATCTGCTGGGCAGTCATCTCCAGGCCCAGACGGTCGGTTTCACCCTGTACCACCTGGCTGAACTCGATCTGCATGCGACGTGGCAAGCTGATGCTGTATTCCTGTTCGAGCAGGTAGGTGATGCCGCCTTTGCCCGACTGGCTGTTGACGCGGATCACCGCCTCGTAGCTGCGGCCGATGTCGGCCGGGTCGATTGGCAGGTACGGCACTTCCCACTTGGCGTCGTCTTTCTGCTGGGTGAAGCCTTTGCGGATCGCATCCTGGTGCGAACCGGAGAAGGCGGTGTGAACCAGGTCACCGACATACGGATGACGTGGGTGCACCGGAATCTGGTTGCATTCCTCGACCACCTTGCGCACGCCGTCGATGTCGGAGAAGTCCAGTTGCGGGTCCAGGCCCTGGGTGTAGAGGTTCAACGCCAGGGTCACCAGGTCGACGTTACCGGTACGCTCGCCGTTGCCGAACAGGCAGCCTTCGACGCGGTCGGCGCCGGCCATCAGGCCCAGCTCGGTGGCGGCCACGCCGGTGCCACGGTCGTTGTGGGTGTGCAGGCTGATGATCACGCTGTCGCGACGGTTGACGTTGCGGCCGAACCATTCGATCTGGTCGGCATAGATGTTCGGCGTCGAGACTTCGACGGTGGCCGGCAGGTTGAGGATGATCTTGTTGGTCGGCGTCGGGTTCCACACCTCGATCACCGCGTCACAGACTTCCTTGGCGAATTCCAGCTCGGTGGCGCTGAAGGTCTCGGGCGAGTACTGGAAGGTCCACTGGGTTTCCGGCTGCTGGGCGGCGTATTTGACGAACAGCTTGGCCGCGTTCACCGCGATGTCCTTCACGCCTTGCTTGTCCTGGTTGAAGACGATGCGGCGGAACGACGGGCTGGTGGCGTTGTACAGGTGGACGATGGCTTTTTTCGCGCCGCGCAGCGATTCGAAGGTGCGGGCGATCAAATCTTCACGGGCCTGAGTCAGCACCTGGATGGTGGTGTCGTCAGGAATGTGGCCGTCTTCGATCAGGGTG
This sequence comes from Pseudomonas sp., assembly GCA_050739855.1. Lineage (GTDB taxonomy): Bacteria > Pseudomonadota > Gammaproteobacteria > Pseudomonadales > Pseudomonadaceae > Aquipseudomonas. Next base: position 613 of record JBOICD010000360.1, on the reverse strand, counting down.
CGAACGAAGTCGAAATCGGTTTGCGACGCCGACGGGAACGAGGCTTCGATCTCTTTCACGCCGACGCTGACCAGGGTCTTCCAGAAACGCAGCTTCTTCACCGCATCCATTGGCTCGATCAACGACTGGTTGCCATCACGCAGGTCGGAGCTGCACCAGATCGGCGTCTGGGTGATGGTCTTCGACGGCCAGGTACGGTCAGGCAAGTTGACGGTAGGGAAGGCGCTGTATTTTTTCGAAGGGTCTTTGAGCATGGTCATGAAAAGCAATCCTTGAGTGTGCGGCCTGGAAAGGTGGCCTGCCGAACGAAAACGAGATGAAAAGGCGAGGCGACGCGATTCAGCTTGGTAGTCGTGCACTGACCAGGCAGAGGCTGCGATGTTGACGAAGCAGGATGAGGGTCTGAAAGGTTTTCATGGCTTCAACCCTAACCAGTGGGGTTAAAGATGGCAAGCGTTGAGAGAAAATTGATAGAAATGCTTAAAAAAAGTTAATAGTCGAAAATATATGGCGCACATCGAGTGAAAATTCCGAGTTTTTTGCGCAATGCTATTCGCTTGAGAGATTTGATGGCGGCCGCGAAACCAGCCTACCGGTGGGAGCGGGCTTGCCC
>JBOICD010000359.1:0-4157 GCA_050739855.1 Pseudomonas sp. | reverse complement strand
GGCTTGCCCCGCGATGCAGTGTGACTGACAAACCGCAATCGCGGGGCAAGCCCGCTCCCACCGCAGAGGCTGCTTTCAAAGCACCACTCCTCATGTACCGCTGTACAGGCCTTCGCGACGCAGTTCATTGGCCGTCTCGACAATGCACTGGCGCAGCACCTCGACAATCTCGTCCACCTGCGCATGGGTGATGATCAACGGCGGTGACATCACGTTCAGGTGCATGATCGGCCGTACCAGCAAGCCTTTGTCCTGGGCGCGGCGGTGGATGCGCTCGCCGATGTTCACCTCATCGGCGAACAACGCCTTGCTGCGCTTGTCGGCGACGAACTCGACGCAGGCCATCAGCTTCATGCAACGCACGTCGCCCACCAGCGGCAGCTCACGCAGGCTTTGCAGGCGCTGCTCCAGGTAACCCCCGACATCCTTGACGTGGGCCAGCAGGTTTTCCCGCTCGATGATTTCGATATTCTTCAGCGCCGCCGTGCAGCACACCGGGTGGCCACTGTAGGTAAAACCGTGGGTGAAGCAACGGCCCTTGCCCGGCTCGGCAATGACCTTCCAGATTCGATCGGAGAAGATGCACGCGCCCAGCGGCAGGTAGGCCGAGGTCAGGCCTTTGGCCGTGGTGATGATATCCGGCTGCACCCCGAACAGTTCTTCACTGGCGAAGAAGGTGCCGAGGCGGCCGAAGGAAGTCACCACTTCATCGGCGACGAAGAGGATGTCGTAGGTCTGGCAGACCTGCCACATGCGCAGGAAGTAGTCCTTGGGCGGGATGATCACCCCGCCCGAACCCATGATCGGCTCGGCAAAGAACGCCGCGACATTGTCGGCGCCCAGCGAGAGGATCTTGTCTTCGAACTCGGCCACCAGGAAGTCGAGGAACTCGGCCTCGTCCATGTCATCCGGCGCCCGGTACGGGTTGGGGTTGGAAACGTGGTGGATCAGATCGTGGGCATAATCGAACTCCGGCACACGGTCGGCCGCCTTGTTGCCGATCGACATGGTCAGGGTGGTCGAGCCGTGATAGGCGTTGTAACGCGCGATGATGTGTTTCTTGTGCGGCTTGCCGCGGCAGTTCTGGTAGTACTGGATCAGGCGGTAGGCGGTATCGACCGCGGTCGAGCCACCGGTGGTGAGGAACACATGGTCAAGATCACCCGGTGCCAGCTGGGCGAGTTTTTCGCAGAGCTCGATGGCAACGGTGTTGGCCATGTCCGAGAACGGATTGGAATAGGCCAGCTTGCGCACCTGGTCGGCGATGGCCAGGGCCATTTCCTCGCGGCCCAGGCCAATGTTGGTGCACCACATGCCGCCCACCGCGTCGAGGAAGCGGTTGCCCTCGGTGTCACGGATATAGGCGCCCTCCCCGGCAACAATGTTCAGCGCACCCTGCTCGCGGTGCTCGTCGAACAGGTGATAGCCGTGCATATAGTGGGCCTTGTCGGCCTCCACCAGCGGATCATGGGCGAAAGCAGTTGCGACAGCGTTGTTTGACGTAGCCATGGTCTGTTCCTTGGCAATGGGAATTGAGGTAAGTCAGAAACCGCTCTTGACCGTGCTCCAGACCCGGGTGATGGCGCGCATATCCCGGGCGTCCTGGGTTTTCTGGGCAAACAGGCGTTCGCGGGTGGCGTCATCGGGATAGATCGCCGGATCGTTGCGGATGTCCGCCTGCACCAATGTCGTGGCCGCCGCATTGCTGTTGGCGTAGCGGATGTAGTTGGTCACCTGGGCCATGGTCTGCGGCTGCAACAGAAACTCGACGAAACGATGGGCGTTGGCGCTGTGCGGGGCATCCTTGGGCAGGTAAAGGTTGTCGAACCAGATCAGCGAGCCTTCCTTGGGGATGAAGAACGACAATTTGATGTCTTTTTTCGCTTCTTCGGCGCGGGCCTGGGCGATGGCGTAGTCACCCGACCAGGTCAGGGCCATGCACACATCACCATTGGGCAGGCTGGTGAGGTAGTTCACCGAGTCGAATTTCTTGATATAGGGGCGGATGTCCAGCAGCAGCTTTTCGACGGCCTTGAGGTCAGCCGGCGCAGCGCTGCGTGGGTCTTTGCCCAGGTATTTGAGCGCCAGCGGGATCACCTCGGTGGGCGCGTCCATCAGGGTCACGCCGCAGTCGGCAAAGCGCGAGACGATCTTTGGGTCGAACAGCATGGCCAGCGAACCGATCGGCGCATCGGGCATACGGGCTTTGATTTTTTCGACGTTGTAGGTCACCCCGTTACTGCCCCAGGTATAGGGCGCCGAGTATTTCAGGCCCGGATCATAGCCTTGCAGCGCCTGTACCACTTGGGCGTCGAGGTTGTGCCAGCTCGGCAGCTGTTGCTTGTCCAGCGGCTGGAACACCCCGGCCTTGATCAGTGGCGGCACCAGGGAGGCGTTGAGCATGACCAGGTCGTAGCCGGAGCGGCCGGTGAGCAATTTGGTCTGTACGGTTTCGTAGCCATCGAAGGTGTCGTAGATCACCTTGATACCCGTGGCTTTCTCGAAATCGGCCAGGGTGGTTTCGCCGATGTAGTCCGTCCAGTTGTACAACCTGAGTGTGTTGCCGGTGTCCACTTCAGCGGCCAGGGTGGCCGTGGTGGTTGACGCCAGCAACAGACTGCACATCACCTTCAGTGCCTTGCGCATAGCAACTCCGTCGTGTGATCAGGGTCGGCTCGGCTGAGCTGATGGAGTAATTATCGGGGGATTGGCTGGTGGGACCATACCCCGAATGGGTGTGTAAGGATGAACTGGAGCGGGGACTTCTGTGGGAACGGGCCTTGCTCGCGATCGGCCGCATGGCGGCCGCAGCTCAAGTGCCAGGATTTGTGCTGACTGAACCGACGCTATCGCCGGCAACGCCGGCTCCCACAGGGGGTGATGCCAGATCGGACCGTAAGAGCCAGCCATGCTGGCGATGGGGTGCGCAGCAGCCCCAATGGCCTCACCCGCAAATGGTTGCGGAGCTAGAGGATGTCATCACCTCTCAGCTTCGAGCATTCCCCACTGGCAACACGACTGATGATGCGGATCGCACCATGGATGCCCGTGATGTTACGCAAGGTGAGCTGAGGCGCGGGATCACTGCCTTGCAGATCATCATTTTCGATGAGCGCTTCGGAAAGCAGTTCCAGAGTCCATAGGCAGCGTTGGATTTGCTGAGTGGATTCTTCAAAAACGAGCTGTGAGGTCGACGAAGTGAAAATTTGCATTAGGTGGAACTCCTTTGGGTATGGGGAGCTGCCACAAACCGTCGCCAAACGATTGAGGGTGGCAACTGTACGCAGGTTGGCGAACCGGTACCCAAAGAAACCGGCAGACCCGAAGGTCTCCCACGCACAGCCGCCATAGCACGAATACGCGGGCACAAAAAAAGCGCCAGCATTCATGTATGGGCGCTTATGCGCCTTGGGTAGTTCAGGTCGCCAAACCTGATCGCTGAATTTGTAGCGACGGGCAACGATAACGCGCGCAGGGGGGCTTCGCAAGGGCATCTCCGTAGAGTTGTAGCTTCCTACGCCCTCACCTGACCTCTCCAATAGCGGGAAAACGAGCTTACACGTGGTTTGGACTCCCATTCCACAGCCACACGGTCCCGCAGCCTCCAAAGGGAGGCCGAGCCGGTGATCATCAGATCAAAAGCAGCCAACTTGAGAGCACTCGCTGGCATAAAAAATCTTTACTATCAGACATTTGCGTGTATCTGCCACTCTCTAGACGCGAGTCATTCTCAAAAAAATATCCTGATCGCACATTCGGCATGCCATAATGGCAGGCAAATTTTTCGCATCATGTCTATTCTCATATTGCGAAAAAAATCAAATTGGGCAACGTTTGAAACTCAAGAGATGGAAGTGAAGACACCAATACAAAACAATTTGAATTTTTGGCCAGATGCCTCAAAAAACCCAGAGTCAATTGAGTACTGGCTGTCCAATCTGTTTTCGTTGGATATAGTTAAAGACATTGTCAATACCAAAGCCTTTCAGCGGCTATATGATATTTCTTTTCTTGGCGCACTAGACTACACCCATCAAAGCTCCGGATTTTTAAAAAAGCAGTATAAAAGCAGAGCTATTCACTCCATACATGTTGCAGCGTTAGCTAACTACATCTCTGACTCTAGAGGGTACTCAACGGAGCTTAGGAACCATCTA
>JBOICD010000358.1:0-4195 GCA_050739855.1 Pseudomonas sp. | reverse complement strand
GATCCTGTTGCCTGCTAAAAACAGATATCAATTGCGAATTGATCTCATCATCTGCTAGCGTGCGCTCACCTTGAGATTCACTGCCAGGAAGTGCCGTGTCTTCGTGGAATTCGCAGATTACCCGGTTGTTCGCCGAGCACAAAAAAGCCCTGGAGGCCTTTGTTGCTCGGCGCACCGGCAATACTCAGGTCGCAGCCGATTTGACCCAGGAGTCGTTCTTGCGTCTGGCGCGGCTGCCTGCCGACAAAAAAATCGATAATCTGCCAGCCTTCTTGTTCACGATCGCCAGCAACTTGATACGTGACCATCAGCGCCAGATGATCCGCCGCGAGCATCGGGAAGTGGGTGAGCCCAGCGATGAATTGCCCTGCGATTCGCCGGGGGCCGAAGAGCAGCTGGCGGCCATGCAGGAGCAAGCGCTGATGCATGACGCGATTCAAGCCTTGCCCGAGGCGACTCGGCACATCTTCCTGCTTTACCATGTCGACGAATGTTCCTACCGGGAGATTGGCGAGCGGTTGAAGGTCTCCCCGCGTAGTGTCGAATACCAATTGCGTCGTGCGCTGATCGATTGCCGGGCCTTCATCAAGGCACGACTGCTCAGTGACACGCAGGGGCCGCAGGTGTGAACCGGCCCTTTGCAGCTACGGATGCCCCGATGATCGACCCGAATGTCACCGATGCTGACGACGACCTGTTCGCCGAAGCCAGTGGCTGGTATTACCGCCTGCAGGCCGAGGATCTCAGCTCGACTGAGCGGGAAGCCTTTGCGGCCTGGCTGGCGCAGGGGCCGAGCCAGGTTCAGGCCTGGAATGAAATGCTCGACCTGCTCGGCGCCTTGCGCGTTCCGGCCCGGCAGATTCGCCAGGCGCAGCGTAGCCGCTGGTACAAACCGCGGGTGCAGGTCTGGGCCAGTGCCGCCGCAGTGTTATTGACGTTCGGTATGCTGATCGCCAGCCCCTGGCCGGATCGCTGGCGTGCTGACTACGCGACGGCGACAGGCGAGTCGCGCACGATTGCGCTGGCCGATGGCTCGCAGGTGCAACTCAATACCGATACCGCGGTGCAGGTCGAGCTGGCCGGGCGGGAGCGGCGGGTGCGCCTGCTGCGTGGAGAGGCCTGGTTCGAGGTCAGCCATGATCCATCGCGGCCCTTCCGGATTCGCTCCGGTGAGGGCTGGGTGAAAGTCGTCGGGACGCGCTTCAGTGTCGCCCGGCAGGGCGGTCAGACCCGTGTGCGGGTCGCTCAGGGCAGGGTCCAGGTCGGTGCCGACAATACCCGCTCGGTGCTGCTGGATCCGGGGCGCGGTGTCGAGTACAGCGGTATGCAACTGGGGGCCGAGCATGGCTTTGATGTTGCCGCTGAGTTCGCCTGGCGCCAGCGTCAGCTGGTGTTCCGGCAACAGCCTCTGGCCGAGGTGGTCGAAGCGCTGAACCGCTACTGGCCGGGGCAGACCCTGGTGCTCGGCGATACCCTGCGCCAGCGCAAGGTCTCCGGGGTGTTTGAAATCGACAAGCCCGACGCCGTACTCAAAGCCTTGACGCACACCTTGGGTCTGCGTGCTGAGCAGTACACGCCCTACCTGCGCGTGCTGCGCGAAGGCTAGAGAAAATATTTTAAAAAGATTCAGGGTTTCCCCGAAGCCTGACGTCCTTGATCTCGTAAGCGCAAATAATAAGCACTCTCAGACAGTGCAGCGCGATTAAACGACTTCGACGATTTGGGGGAGCTTCACTGATGGATAACACCACCGCCACCCGGCGCCTGCCGACTTTGCTGAGCCTGGCCATTGCCCTGGGCTGCGGCACGCTGGCCATGCCGATCCTCGCCGCACCTGCTGTGCAGGCCCAGGCCTATCGGTTCCAGATTCCGGCGCAATCGCTGGACGGGGCGTTGGCGGCCTTCAGTGCGGTGACCCGGGTGCAGGTGCTGGTCGGCGCCGAGATGACCCAAGGCTTGCGGTCCCCGGGCCTCAGTGGCAGCTACCCACAGAATCAGGCGCTGGCCCGACTGCTGGCCGGCACCGGCCTGAGCGCAACCTATATCGACAGTGACAGCGTCACGCTCGAACGGCGCCAGGCGGGTGAGGAGGCCCTGCAGCTGGGCGCGACCATGGTCGGTGGCAAGGTGCTGGGCGCCACCACCGAGGGCAGTCAGTCCTACACCACCGGTGCGCTGACCATTGGCAAAGGCGAGCAGAAGCTCAAGGACATCCCGCAATCGGTGTCGGTCGTCACCCGCCAGCGTATGGACGACCAGAACATGAACAGCCTGCAGGACGCCATGCGCCAGGTCACCGGTGCGACCATCAAGAGTTACAACGCTGGCTCAAGCCTGAACGATGTCTACATGCGCGGATTCCTTGTCGACCAGGTGCAGGTTGACGGGGTTTCGCAGATGACTGGCCAGGGCGACCTGATGACCAGCTTTGATCTGGCAATGTTCGATCGGGTCGAGGTGTTGCGCGGACCCTCCGGCCTGTACCAGAGCTCGGGCGAACCGGGTGGCACTATCAACCTGGTACGCAAGCGCGCCCTGGCTCAGTTCGCGCTGGGTGGTGAGCTGTCTGCGGGCTCCTACGATCACTATCACTCGACCGTGGACATTACCGGCCCGCTGAACAGTGACGGTAGTCTGCGTGGACGCTTTGTCACGGCCTATGAAGACAACAAATCCTTTGTCGACTATGCCCAGAACGAACGGCCGATGGTTTACGGCCGCCTGGAGTACGACGTGACCCCGGACACCACGCTGTCCCTGGGGGGTGCCTACCAGCACAACCATTCCACCCCGGCCTTTGGCCTGCCGGCGTACGCCAATGGCAAGTTGCTGGATGTCAGCCGCTCGACATTCGTCGATGCCAAGTGGAACGAACTGGACGAGCACGTCTGGGAAAGTTTCTTCGAGGTCGACCATGCCCTGGAGAATGGCGGTCAGTTCAAGACCTCGTTGACCTACCGCGATGCTGAAACCCCGACCCGCAACTTCACCTGGAGCGATGGGGCGGTAGATCCGGCTACCGGTGCCAGCGCGGCCGTGGCCTACTCCTACTACACCCACATCAAGACCCTGGGCCTGGACAGTTTTGTCACTCTGCCGGTGGAGGCTTTTGGCCGCACCCACGAATTTACTGCAGGGGCCGAGTACCAGCACCTGGACAAGGACTTTACCTACGGTGGTGGCGAATACTTTGACACCAATGTGTTTGATCCGGGCAGCATCAACATACCCAAGCAAAAATACGAAATGGATAACGGCAACTGGTCGAAATCCCACCAGTACGGCCTCTATGCCCGCAGCAAAATCAGCGCTACCGACTGGCTGGACGTCATCCTCGGCAGCCGGGTGACCTGGTTCGAGAGTGAGTCGCGCAATGCCAACGCCTTCTTCAGCAACTTCAGCAACACCGAGACCAATATCGACCGCAAAGTCATTCCCTACGGTGCGTTGGTGGCCAAGCTGACGCCCGAACTGTCCGCGTACGCCAGTTACACTAGCGTGTTCAAACCGCAGACCGAGGTCGATGCCGATAACCAGACCATCGCCCCGCGCAAGGGCAAGCAGTACGAACTGGGTCTCAAGCACGAGTTCTTCGACGGTCGTCTGAACGGCAGTGTCGCGGTGTTCCGTATCTACGACGAAAACCGCGCGGAGCTGGTTGCCAACAACCAGTACAACGAGCCTCAGGGCAAGATCCGCAGTCAGGGCTGGGAAACCGAACTGAGCGGCAACCTGACCGACAACTGGAGTATCAGTACCGGTTACGCGTTCACCATGCTCAAGTCGTTGAGCGGCGAAGACACCAACCAGGGCACGACCATCACCCCGAAGCACAACTTCAACCTGTGGACGAACTACGAGTTTGCCGATGGGCCACTGAAGGACTTCAGCGTTGGCGGTGGGGTGCGTGCAGTCAGTGCCACGTACTACAAGCGTGACGTGGACTTTGTTCAGGGCGGCTATGCGATTACCACGGCCCAGGTGGGGTACAAGTTCAACCAGAACCTGTCGGCGAAGCTGACGGCCAACAACCTGTTTGACCGCACTTACTACGAGCGGGTGGACAGCTCTTGGGGTTCGAACTTCTATGGCGAGCCGCGTAACCTGACGTTGACCCTGCGCGCCAAGTATTGAACGGCGCTGCTTTGTAGCCATCGCGGGGCAAGCCCGCTCCCACAAGGGGTTTCTGTGGGAG
>JBOICD010000357.1:0-4197 GCA_050739855.1 Pseudomonas sp. | reverse complement strand
CTTCAAGAGTCAGTTCAAGAAGGCCGACAAGAGCAACGCGCTGTACGCCTTGATCCTGGGGGACGACGAACTGGCGCAACAAGTGGTAGGTTTCAAACCCCTGCGTGGCCAGGGCGAACAACAAAACATTGCCTGGGATGCTCTGGCAGAGCACCTGGAAGCTTCCCTCGCGCAGGCGTGAAGCGGGTCAACAGCCGATTTGGTGAAAAGGAGTATTGGGGTGTCGAGTACCGATGATGAACAGCTGGCGGCATTCAAGGACTGGTGGCAGCGTAATGGCAAGCCACTGGTAACCGGCGGCCTGCTGGCACTGGTAATAGTGTTCGGCTGGCAAGCCTTCCAGAAATACCAGGGCAACCAGTCGCAAGGCGCCTCGAACCTTTATCAGGCCCTGCTGGAAACCACCCTGACGCCAAGCGGCGAGCCGGATGCGGCCAAGGTCGCCGAACTGTCCGGCAAGCTCAAGAACGAGTTTGGCGGTAGCGCCTATGCCCAGTACGGCAGCCTGTTCGTGGCCAAGGTCGCAGTCGAGGCCGGCAAGCTCGATGACGCCGCTGCCGAGCTCAAGTCGATTGTAGACAAGCCGGCTGACGCTACTCTGGGCGAAATCGCCCGTCAGCGTCTGGCCCGTGTCCTGGCTGCCCAGAACAAGGTTGAAGAAGCGCTGAAACTGCTGGAAGGCGACGCCGACAAAGCGTTCCTGGCCAGCCGTGAAGAGCTCAAGGGCGACCTGCTGGTACAGCTGGGTCGTACTGCTGATGCCCATGCCGCTTACGAAAAGGCCAAGGCCGCGCTGTCTGACGACGCCGCAGTCGGTGGTTTGCAACTCAAGCTTGACGACCTGGCCAAAGGGGATGCGTGACGTGATCGGTTGGAAACATGCAGCAGTGCTGACCCTGGCCATTCTGGCCGCGGGTTGCAGCAGCAACAGCAAAAAGGAATTGCCGCCGGCCGAGCTGACCAAGTTCACCGAAGAGGTGGTCCTGAAGAAGCAGTGGAGCCGTTCGATCGGTGACGGTCAGGGCGAGTCCTTCAACATGCTGGTCCCGGCGATCGAGAACGATCGTATCTACGCCGCCGATGTGACCGGCGTGGTGATGGCCATGGATCGCAATACCGGCGACGTGGCCTGGAAAAAGGACCTTGAACTGCCTGTCTCCGGTGCCGTTGGCGTCGGTTACGGCATGGTCATGCTCGGTACCCTGCGCGGTGAAGTGATCGCCCTGGATGCCAGCAGCGGTGAGCAGCGTTGGCGTTCGCGCGTTACCAGTGAAGTGCTGGCGCCGCCTGCCACCAACGGTGACGTGGTGGTCGTGCAAACCCAGGACGACCGTGTGATCGGCCTGGATGCCAGCACCGGTGATCGCCGCTGGATCTACGAAAGCACTCCAGCGGTACTGACACTGCGTGGTACCGGTGCGCCGATCGTGACCAATCACCTGGCTGTTGCTGGTCTGTCGACCGGTAAGGTCATCGCGTTGGATACCCGCAACGGTGTGCCGGTCTGGGAACAGCGCGTTGCTATTCCGCAAGGGCGCTCGGAGCTTGACCGGGTTGTCGATATCGACGGCGGTCTGCTGCTGTCCGGCGGTACCCTGTACGTGACCAGCTATCAGGGCCGGGTTGCCGGCCTGGACCTGGAAAGCGGCCGGGTGTTGTGGCAGCGTGATGCTTCCAGTTACACCGGCGTGGCCCAGGGCTTCGGTAACGTCTACGTGAGCCTGGCTTCGGGTACCGTGGAAGGCATCGACGAGCGTTCTTCGAGCGCCCTGTGGAGCAACGATTCGCTGGCACGTCGTCAATTGTCGGCGCCGGAAGTGTTCTCCAGCTATGTAGCAGTAGGTGACCTGGAAGGCTACCTGCACCTGCTCAGCCAGGTCGACGGTCGCTTCGTCGGTCGTGAGCGTATCGACAGCGATGGCCTGCGCGCCCGTCCGCTGGTGGTGGGTGACACCATCTATGTGTACGGCAACAGCGGCAAGCTCGAGGCGCTGACCATCCGCTGAGGCTATGCTTGAGGCCGTGCAGGCCTCGGGCTGCGGCACTTCGGGTGCCGCCCGAACTCCGGCCGCTGCAGTGCAGCGGCCTTTGTATTTTCTGAATTTATGAAGTGGAGAGCCGCATGGTTCCCGTAATCGCCCTGGTGGGCCGACCGAACGTCGGTAAATCCACCATGTTCAACCGCCTGACCAGGACCCGCGACGCTATCGTCGGCGACCTGTCCGGGCTGACCCGAGACCGTCAGTACGGTGAAGCGAGCTGGCAAGGCCGTTCGTACATCCTGGTCGACACCGGTGGTATTTCCGGTGACGAGCACGGCATGGACGAAAAAATGGCCGAGCAGTCGCTGCTGGCCATCGAAGAAGCCGATGTGGTGCTGTTCCTGGTTGACGCCCGCGCCGGCCTGACCGCCGCCGACCAGATGATTTCCGAGCACCTGCGCAAGCGCAACAAGCGCTCGTTCCTGGTGGCGAACAAGATCGACAACATCGATCCGCAGATCGCTATCGCCGAGTTCTCGCCGTTGGGCATGGGTAACGCCATTGGCGTCGCCGGCGCTCAGGGCCGTGGCGTCAACAACCTGCTTGAAGCCGTGCTCAGCGACTTCCCGCGGGACAATGTAGAAGAGATCGATACCGACGTCGCCGAAGGCGAGGAAGCGGTGCGCATCCCCGGCCCGAGCGAGAAAGATGGCATCAAGATCGCCATCATCGGTCGTCCGAACGTCGGCAAGTCGACCCTGGTCAACCGCATGCTCGGTGAAGACCGGGTTATCGTCTACGACCAACCGGGTACCACGCGCGACAGTATCTACATTCCCTTCGAGCGTAACGAAGAGAAGTACACCCTGATCGACACGGCGGGCGTGCGCAAGCGCGGCAAGATCCACGAGGAAGTTGAAAAGTTCTCGGTGGTCAAGACCCTGCAGGCGATCAAGGATGCCAACGTGGTCATCTTCGTCATGGATGCCCGCGAAGGCGTGGTCGACCATGACCTGAACCTGCTGGGCTTTGCCCTGGAAGCCGGTCGCGCCATCGTCATCGCTCTGAACAAGTGGGACGGCATGCAGCCAGGTGAACGCGACTACGTGAAGACCGAGCTGGAACGCCGGCTGTTCTTCGTCGACTTCGCCGACATCCACTTCATTTCGGCGCTGCACGGCACTGGCGTGGGCAATCTGTACCAGTCGGTGCAGAACTCCTTCAAGTCGGCGGTCACCCGCTGGCCGACCAGCCGCCTGACCCAGATCCTCGAAGACGCGGTCAGCGATCACCAGCCGCCGATGGTCAACGGCCGCCGGATCAAGCTGCGCTATGCTCACCTGGGTGGTGCCAACCCGCCGATCATCGTGATCCACGGCAACCAGGTCGAGAAGGTACCCAAGTCCTACTCGCGTTACCTGGAAAACACCTATCGCCGCGTGCTCAAGCTGGTCGGTACGCCGATCCGTATCGAGTACAAGGGCAGTGATAACCCGTACGAAGGCAACAAGAACACCTTGACCGACCGCCAGGTCAACAAGAAGCGTCGCTTGATGTCGCACCACAAGAAAGCCGAGAAGAAGCGCAAGGACAAGCGTTAAGCGCATCGCGGGGCAAGTCGAGTCGTCGCACCGCCGCTCCCACAGGGTTTAGATGAACCTGTGGGAGCGGGCTTGCCCCGCGATTGCCCTGCGACGGTTTCAACCTTTTTCCTGACCACTCAATCCGCTATGCTCGGTCCCTGACCGCCGGATTGTTCAGCAGGAAAGAGGGCTTCATGATCAGTAGCAAGTTGCCGAACGTCGGCACGACCATCTTTACCACCATGTCCCAGCTCGCCGTGCAAACCGGCGCCTTGAACCTGTCCCAGGGTTTTCCCGATTTCAACGGTCCCCAGGCCCTGCTCGATGCGGTAGGCCGGCATGTGAGTGCCGGACACAACCAGTATTGCCCGATGACCGGTTTACCTGCCTTGCGCCAGCAGGTCGCGACCAAGATCGCCCGCAGCTATGGCGTCAGTGTCGATGCCGAAACTGAGATCACCATCACCCCGGGTGCCACCGAAGCGATCTTTTGTGCCATCCATGCGGTGATTCGTGCCGGTGACGAAGTGATTGTCTTCGACCCGTGCTACGACAGCTACGAGCCTTCGGTCGAGCTGGCCGGTGGACGCTGCGTGCATGTGCAGCTCACTGACGGTCAATTTGCCATTGAT
>JBOICD010000356.1:0-4245 GCA_050739855.1 Pseudomonas sp. | reverse complement strand
CGGTGGCGAACACCTGTACCGAGTGCATCCGGTTGTTTTCCCAGAGGGCAAAGCGCGCGTTGGTACCACCGATATCACCGACCAGGGCGCGCTTCATTTGAGGGTTTCCAGGGCCGAAGTGAAGGCGCTGGCGCCCTGCTCTGCCGGGCTCAGGGCCATGCGCAGGAAGCCGAACAGTTCACGCCCGCAGCCCAGATCGTTACCGGTCGGGGCTGGCGGGATTTCCCGGTCGGCCATCTCCGCGGCATCGAGTTTGACCGTCAGGGTGCCGGCAACGCCGTCGACCCGCACGATATCGCCATCGCGCACGCGTGCCAGCGGGCCGCCGTCAAACGCTTCCGGACAGACATGGATGGCCGCCGGGATTTTCCCCGAGGCGCCGGACATGCGCCCGTCAGTCACCAATGCCACCTTGAAGCCACGGTCCTGCAGCACGCCGAGGAATGGCGTCATCTTGTGCAGCTCCGGCATGCCGTTGCAACGCGGGCCCTGGAAGCGCATCACCGCGACAAAATCGCGCTCCAGCTCGCCGGCCTGGAAAGCATCGGCCAGCGCCTGCTGGTCATGGAACACCCGCGCCGGGGCTTCGACCACCTGATGCTCAGGGGCGACAGCGGACACCTTCATGACCCCGCGGCCAAGGTTGCCTTCCATCACCCGCAGACCGCCTTCCGGGGAGAACGGCCGCGCCACCGGACGCAGGATCGCTTCGTCCAGGCTCGCTTGCGGCCCTTCGCGCCAGACCAGCTTGCCATCCTGCAGGAACGGCTCCTGGGTATACCGACGCAGGCCGTGGCCGGCCACCGTGTTGACGTCTTCGTGCAGCAGCCCGGCATCGAGCAGCTCGCGAATCAGGAAGGCCATGCCACCGGCTGCCTGGAAATGGTTGATGTCGGCTTTGCCGTTCGGGTAGACGTGGGACAGGGTCGGCACCACCTCGGACAGCTCGGCCATGTCCTGCCAGGTCAGCTGGATACCGGCCGCCTGGGCAATCGCCGGCATGTGCAGGGTGTGGTTGGTCGAGCCGCCGGTGGCGTGCAGGGCAACGATGGAGTTGACCAGGGATTTTTCGTCGACAATCTCGCCCAAGGGCATGAAGTCGCCGCTGGCCTTGGTCATGCGCGTGACCTGTTGCGCGGCCTCGACAGTGAGTGCATCACGCAGCGGCGTGTAGGGATTGACGAACGACGCACCCGGCAGGTGCAGGCCCATCACTTCCATCAGCAACTGGTTGGTGTTGGCGGTGCCGTAAAAGGTACAGGTGCCGGGGCTGTGGTAGGACTTCATTTCCGACTCCAGCAGCTCTTCGCGGCTGGCCTTGCCCTCGGCATAGCGCTGGCGCACGTCGGCTTTTTCCTTGTTGGAAATGCCTGAAGGCATCGGCCCGCCGGGGACAAAAATGGTCGGCAAGTGACCGAAGCGCAGCGCGCCCATCAACAACCCCGGAACGATCTTGTCACAGATGCCGAGCATCAGCGCCGCGTCGAACATGTTGTGCGACAGGGCGATGGCCGTGGACATGGCAATCACTTCGCGGCTGGCAATCCCCAGTTCCATGCCCGGCTCGCCCTGGGTGACACCATCGCACATGGCCGGCACGCCACCGGCGAACTGGCCAACCGAACCGATGTCGCGCAGCGCCTGCTTGATCTGTTCAGGGTAGTGCTCGTAGGGCTGATGCGCCGAGAGCATATCGTTGTAGGCAGACACGATGGCGACGTTGGCCGCGTTCATCATGCGCAGGCTGTTCTTGTCCTGGGTGCCACAGCCGGCCACACCGTGGGCGAAGTTGGCGCATTGCAGCTTGGCCCGCATCGGCCCGTCACTGGCGGCCCCGCGGATCAACTGCAGGTAGCGTTCACGGGTGGCACGGCTGCGGTCGATCAGCCGTTGGGTGACCTCAAGAATGCGCGGATGCATGTACTGGACTCCAGGCTATCGGTGGTTGCGACCTCTGCGGCAGTTTCCCTTTTCAACAATCGCCACCTAGGCTCAAAGGCAGGGGCTGCTGTTGCGGGAGGAACGGCTTGGCCGGTCGCTCGTTGTAGATTGAACAAAATACTGCCAGCAAAAAGGCTTGTTTTCTATTTTTTTACGAATAATCTTGTAATTCCAACAACAAAATAAGATTCAGTGAAGCAGTTCCTCGTTTGCCACGGGCTTCACCCGGTCTACCAGAGGTAGCTCTATGACCCTTCGTATCGCAATCAATGGCTTTGGCCGCATTGGCCGCAACGTCCTTCGCGCACTCTATACCCAAGGCTACCGTCAGGACCTGCAGGTCGTCGCAATCAACGACCTGGGCGACAGCGCAATCAATGCCCATCTGCTCAAGTACGACAGCGTCCATGGCATCTTTGCTGCCAGTGTCGAGTCCGATCACGAAAGCCTGACCGTCAATGGCGACCGCATCGCCGTCAGTGCCATTCGCAACCCGGCCGAGCTGCCGTGGAAAGCCGAAGCCATCGATGTGGTGTTCGAATGCACCGGCCACTTCACCGAGCGGGCCAAGGCAGCCGCCCATCTTACTGCCGGGGCCGGCAAAGTCATTATCTCGGCACCGGCCAAGGGCGCCGACGCGACGATTGTGTACGGGGTCAACCACGACATTCTGCGCCCTTCACACCAGATCATCTCCAGCGCTTCATGCACCACCAACTGCCTGGCGCCAATTGCCCAGGTGCTACACCGTGAGCTGGGCATCGAGCAGGGCTTGATGACCACCATCCACGCCTACACCAATGACCAGAGCCTCACCGACATCCACCACAGCGACCCGTTCCGCTCCCGCTCGGCGACCCAGTCGATGATCCCGAGCAAGACCGGTGCTGCCGAAGCCGTAGGCCTGGTGCTGCCGGAGCTGGCGGGCAAACTCACCGGTATGGCGGTGCGGGTACCGGTGATCAACGTGTCGCTGGTCGACCTGACCGTCAACCTCAAGCGCGATACCAGCGTCGAAGAAGTCAACAACCTGTTCAAGGAGGCCAGCCGTCACTCCAAGGTGCTCGGTTACAACAGCCTGCCGCTTGTGTCGTGCGACTTCAATCACAACCCTTTGTCGTCGATCTTCGATGCCAACCATACCCGCACCAACGGGCGAATGCTCAAAGTGCTGGCCTGGTATGACAATGAGTGGGGGTTCTCCAACCGCATGCTGGATAACTGCCTGGCGTTGTGCAACGCGGTGTAAATGAAGATTCACACTCACCCTGTGGGAGCGGGCTTGCTGTGGGAGCGGGCTTGCCCCGCGATACGATACAACGGACAACCCTCAATCGCGGGGCAAGCCCGCTCCCACAAGTTTGGTGCCAGCAACCAATACTTGACCAACGTGCTGATGATAAGCATTATCATTCGCTTCGCATTGGTCAGGTATCGCTGTGAGTCAGTCCCAGTTCAACACTGTATTCCTCGCTCAGCGGGTCAGCCTGCTGCGCACGTTACAGCGCATGGTCGACAACCCCAGCACCGCCGAAGACCTGCTGCAGGAGACCTACCTGCGCGTTTCCCGAGCGCTGGGCGAGCGGCCGGTCGAGCACCTTGAACCTTTCGTCTTCCAGACCGCCCGCAACCTGGCCCTCGACCACTTGCGCGCGCGCCGGGCGCAGTCGCGCAACCTGGTTGACGATGTGCCCGAGCAGGTCCTGCACAACGTCGCCGCGCCCAGCAGCAGCGCCGAAGACGCGGCCCATGCCGAGCAACTGCTCAAGCGCCTGAGCGTCAGCCTCGGGCAGTTGACCTCGCGACAACAACGGATTTTCATCCTCAGCCGTCTGCACGGCGCCAGCTACCTGGAAATTGCCGAACAGCTCAACGTCTCCGCCAGCACGGTTCAGAAGGAACTGAAACTGATCATGGCTATCTGTGTTGGCGTGGCCAATCGTCTGAACCGCGATTGACCCTGGCTTGCCACCTACACCGTTACGCTTGATCATTAGCAGAATTACAAGACCACCCAGGATTTGCCGTGACCGAAAGCGCCCCTGACCGCCCTTCGCCGCCAGACCCGGCTGCCTGCGACAGTGCCATGGACCAGGCGCTGGACTGGCTGATCCGCCTGCAATGCGCCAGCGCCGAAGACACCCGCGCCTTCGAAGCCTGGCTGGAAGCAGATCCAGCCAATGCCCAGGCCTATGTCGAAGCCGAGGCGCTGTGGCAAGGCGACACCGTGCGCCAGGCCGCCAACCAGATCGCCCAGGCCTACCGTCCTTCGCGCCTGACGCGCTTGCGCCCGCACTGGAAGCC
>JBOICD010000355.1:0-4249 GCA_050739855.1 Pseudomonas sp. | reverse complement strand
GCCCTGTTGCAGGTGTTCCAGGTAATCACCCAGCACCTCGGTATTTTGCGCATACAGCGCATCGAGCTGGCTGATCGCGCCCAGGCCGAAGCCGACGTGATCGCAATAGCCATAACGGGTAAAGCCCTGACAGTTGCGGCGCAGACGACCACGTTCCTGGGCAATCGCCAGGTCGTCATCCGGGCGGACGAACTGCCCCAGACCGATGTGCTGGTACCCTGCCGCAAGCAACAACTCGAAGCAGATGCGTCGCATCATCGCCTTGTCCTGCTCGCTACTGGCGGTGCGCTGGGTGCATCGGGCATAGCGCAGCGGCGGATGAGCGTAGTCGAACACCTGCAGGCGGTCGGGTTCCAGCTCAATCAGGGTAGTCAGTTTCAGCGCGAAGCTTGCCGGGGTCTGCCAGGCGTGGCCGTAGCCCAGATCGACACTCACCGAGCGGTAGTCGAAGGTGCGTGCGGCATCGATCAGCGAATTGATCGGCGCCGGGTTCTGGTAGCAGTCCACCGACAGCTCGCTGCCGTCACCGATATCCGGCACGCCGATGCTGACATGATTGAATCCCTGGTCGCGCAACAACCCCATGGTCGCCCATTTGGTGCGGTGCAGATCGACATCGACGCTGTAGTCGCCGCTCTCATGGGTGAGAAAGTTGAAGCGCTTGTGCAACTGGGCCATCAGCCGCTGCAGTTGCTCGGATGCAGGCGTGCTACCGCCCAGATGAAATTGCTCGACCCGTTGTTGCGTGCCCAGGTGACACCCCACCAGGTCGATCTCCCGGGCCAGGGCTTGCAGATAAGCCTCGACGGATTGACTGTCCGTGCGCAAACGGGTCGGCACCTGCACATTCAACGATAACGGCCGCTGCTGCTGGCGGCTGCTGCGCAGCGCGCGCAGCACATCCAGCGAACCGACACCGCCATGAAACCTGCGGACATCGACATAACTGTTGGGATCGAGCACGCCTTGATCGCGTCTAACGACCTGCTCGTTACGGGGGTGAAGGACATCGAGCATGACGGGAGCTCCGAGACGGGCTGCGGAGTTTCAGTGTCCGCCGATAACGCCCTGAGCGCCTTGATTTGCATCAAGCGCCGGTGGCATGCCTACCAGCTCAGGTAGAACATGCCTTTGGCCAGCAAGACGATCAGCACCAGGTGGGTAAATACACTGGCATGAATGAACTTTACCCAGCGGGCCGTCATGCGCTCGGTCTTGAACAGCAGCATGGCCCCGAGAAAATGCACCAGCACGCTGGCGGCGAGCACGATCTTGGCCAGCAGCAAGGTGCCGAATGATGAACTTGATGGCGTTTCGAGCAGCGGCAGGTAACGCAGCCAGACCATCCCTGCCCCGGCACCGAACAGCACCAGCAGGACCCAGGGCATCAACTGGCGGGCGCGTTGGCCGACGGCCTGTTCGAGCAGCAGCATGAGCCTGGCGGGCAGCTGTTTGCGGATGTGCTCCAGGAACAGCACCTCGAAGAACACCGTGCCGATGAAGATCAAGGCGGCGAACAGGTGCAGGGTCAACAGCAATGGGTAGATCATTGGACCCTCTCGGCTCGCGTTCTATACCTGGATTTGAGCCTACAGGGTTGGGGAGTGAGTGCGGTTGATGGTGATCAAGAAAGGTACTTGTGTGACCTATTTACAAACACTCCGGTTTGGGGAGTCGTCGCGGTATTAGGCCTCGCTGTGCAGCGTCAGACCTTGCCAGATTTGCACCCTGATCAGACGGGTTTCACGGGACGTTTACCATGAGAGGGCCTGCGCAATCTGATTCACGTCCTTCATGGTTTTGTCGTTGCTGGTTATTGGTGCCCGCAACACGGATCGCTGTTCTTTGTTATCCACGATCCAGAAAGAGACGCCTTTGGGTTTTTCATGCAAGTCGCCTGTAGCAGGGTCTCGGGTAGAGGCTTCGTTGTCATTGGACAGTTCTGTTACGTCGAACACCCATTTTCGGCCAGTGGCCTGCTGATCCCCAGACCCTGATGTTTTTGGCGAAAATTTCGACCTGTGCAGTTTCCCGGCTTCCAGGCGCAGCTTTTCTTTCATGAAAGAGCGCATCATAGCTTCAAGTTTGTCGTCAGATGACTGGCTTAAATTCACCGTCAAGCCGAGCTGTACCCCAGTTTGCAAGTTCTCGTAGTAGAAACGGTTCTCCCCCGCAATCCTCAGACGGAAGTCGCTGATGCGAAGAGGGAGGCGAATACCACTCCACCTGTTGATGAAGGCATCTTCACCGTGTGGTACTCCCCAGCCCAACGTAGCATCGCTCTCCTGCCATTCGATAAACCTTCGATTCAGGGTGGCTGCTTCGCGTTTTCTATCTTGGCGATGGGCGATATCCGCTGCATAGTCCAATGCTGGCCGATGGTACTTTTCATCGCGCGGACCATAAGACCCAACAGATAGAGCCCGGTCGAACGAACTGCGGGCAGCATCGATATTGCCGTGTCGGTAATATGACACACCAATAACGCTGTGTAAGTTCGCAATTTCATCTGGGAAAAACGCATCAGGTAGCGCCAGCTCTGCCAGCTCAGCAGCCTCCGACAAACCATTAGGCTTCGCCCAATATGAGGCAATATCACTACTCTGTTCTGTCATGGTGCGCTTGCGGAACAGTTTTGGCGCGCTTCGCCATTTGAAGCCCGCAAATAGCGTGCGCACCTGTTCCTCGACCTGGGACTCACCATGTGCACTAAACTCTACATCAATATCTATGCGCCAGTCGCCGCGTAGCGCCGCCCAATGAATATTGGTGCATTGTTGGCCATCGCACTCCCACTGCCTAGCTAATTTGACGGATGTCAGCCCGTCGAAAGGGAGTTCCGGCATTGAAGACGCAAGAGCTTTTGCTGTTTGATTTTTATAGGACTTCAACCATTCCTCTCGCATCTGCGCATTCTGCTTGCGTTGTGCTTCATCATAAGACAGCAAAATACTTGCGCTCAATGTACTGCCCTTCAGTTCCTGTGTATAGCGTATATACGTGTGATAATCCCGTTTACGTCCTGGCTCGAACTCAGTCAGTTTCCACTCCCCGATAATTAGCGGCAATGAGAAGTCAGCCAACGCGTAATGCAATCTTGGCTCGTCAGGCGACAAGTACCATAGCTTTGGATAAGGATTAACTACCGTAAAGAGTTTTTCCTGTAGGCGTGCGACTTCTTCTGCTTTTCCTGTCATCATGCTTGCCTCGATTGCCAGGCCAAGCATCCTTATGCTGCGCCGGTCGCCCTTGCCGGCACGTCCGAAAGCTGCGGATTGTTGTTCCCAATAAGCGACCTGCTCTTCGGCAGCGTCACGAGCCTCACCATATCTCCCTTGCTTGTGCAGCAGCTTGACAAGGAGGAACCCTGCGTCAAGCTCCGTATAGTCCAGCGCGCGGTCCTTGCGACGGGCTGCCTCCAAAGATGCCAGAGCTGCCGCAGCTGCCTCGGCCAGTAATCCCTCGTCATTCAAACGCTGCGCCTGACGCAACAGTTCTTCCGCGTCCGGCGCTTTGTCCTTCGTAGAAGTAGCTGCCCAGGCAGGCGCACCAATTGACAACATGACTGCAACGATAAAAAAGCAATGTTGGGTTATTAACCGTTTCATATTATCCATTTACATATAAAAACAGCAGAAAAATAACCTCCCAAGAAGAAGGCTTCTTGTTTACTAGACGTAAGAAACAATATCGAACCGTGCCCGCGCACCTGACTCGTGACTTTCCAAGATGACCACTTTTCCGAAGTCACTCCCAAAATCACCTCGATCCGTTCCATATTTCGTGTAGATAGGCAGCTTTATGCTTTACAGCACCGATGGACAGCGGCTCACCGTCCTGTGCAGCTCGCTTGTCGGTACCCTGCTACTCGCGGCGCGCTGGAAGCAACGACAATTAGATAATCGTTTCTATGTCCAGGTCGTACGGCGCGCCGGGAGTGTGCCCGCTAAACGAAGCAAAAAAGACTTCATCAGTAACACCAGAAGGCGCCATCGCCAGCTGTTCAGCCACCCTGTTTTCCGGGTGGGCATTCCAGCGCGACAGGCTCTCGGCCAATCGCTCAGGATGTGCAGACACCGAACCATAGACGGCTTGCTCGTCCTTGCTGTAGATGCTCAGGAGGTACAAACGGTCTCGGGTGGTGCGCAACGCCTTGATCTCGTGCCAGAGCGCATTGATGGCTAACTGCTGACTGCGGGCATACACGCTGCCGTTGTCGAGCTGCTTACGCTTTATGCGCAGCTGAACG
>JBOICD010000354.1:0-4251 GCA_050739855.1 Pseudomonas sp. | reverse complement strand
GGCGACCGACGGCTTTACCGGTGCCGGCTCGGTGACGGTCAATGCGGGCAGCTACACCGATGCGGCGCTGAACCTGGGCGGCACGGGCAGCGACAGCGTCACGATCGACACGGAAAACCCGACGGTGTCGGTGAACATCGTTGACGGCGCGCTGAGCGACGGCGACAACAACTCGGAGGTGACCTTCACCTTCAGTGAAGTGCCGGTTGGCTTCAGCAATGCCGGCATCACGTTGGCGGGCGGCACGCTGAGCACGGTGACGCAGGATCTGGTGGGCGATCCGAGCGGCAAGACCTGGACCGCGACCTTCACGGCGACCGACGGCTTTACCGGTGCCGGCTCGGTGACGGTCAATGCGGGCAGCTACACCGATGCGGCGCTGAACCTGGGCGGCACGGGCAGCGACAGCGTCACGATCGACACGGAAAACCCGACGGTGGTAATAACGCTCGACGACACGGCGCTCATGATCGGCGACGTGGCCACGGTGACCTTCACGTTCAGCGAAGTGCCGTCAAACTTCACGAGCGCGGACGTGAGCTACGACACGACCAGCGCCACATTGGGTACGATCACGGGCACGGGAGATCCGAAGGTCTTCACTGCCAGCCTGACGCCCATTTCAGCGATCAATGACACTACCAACATCATCACGGTCGGCACAGCCTGGCAGGATCCTGCGGGCAATGCGCCGGCGGCGTCGAGCGATTCGGCTAACTACACAGTCGAGACGGCCGGTCAGACGCTTTACTTGAGAATCAATCAACCCAGCAAGGAAGGTGGTAATGATGATTCCCACTATGACAACTTCAAAGTCTATGTGAACGGTGTTCTAACCACTGCGACCATTGTCTCCAGTAGTGGATTGGCAGCAGGCAGCACGGCTACAGATTTCGATTTGACTGGAGCGGGCGCTCGCTCTATCGTTTTTTCATTGTCGAATGTGCCCGCTAGCGCGAATATTGAAATCAAATTCGACTACAGCATCGATGACCGGGGCGGCAACAATGGCGACGATGGTCCGATATTCAGCATTGGAACAAGTACGGCGAGCCTGACTGAGATCGCCAACTACACCACAGATGCAAGGTATACGTCCACCACAACGTCAATCTCATCGGGTGCCAGAACAATTGAGTTTGATGCCTCAGTCAGCGGCTCCACGGTCACCGTCACAGTACTGGTCGATCCAATCATTTTCGACCTCGGCGATGCCGGCATTCAGCTTTCGGGCTCAGTGCAGTTCGACATGAACGGCGATGGCCAGGCGCAGCAGCTTGCTTGGACCACCGGGCAGGACGGCATCCTAGTGATGGATGCAGATGGATCTGGCCTCATCGAATCCGGGCGGGAAGTCTTCTCGCCCTATTTCGGCATCGGCGGCTTCGACCACGCCTTGCAGGCGCTGGCCAGCCTGGACACCAACGGTGACGGGGTCATGGATGCCCAGGACGCTGCTTTTGCTGACCTGGCGGTGTGGGTCGACGCAAATAGCAACGGCATCAGCGAGGCCGGTGAACTTTTCAGCCTTTCCTTGCTTGGGATTCAAGCGATCAATTTAAATGCCAGTTCAGGCGGGGCTGAGATTGACGGTCAGGCAGTGATCGGCGAGGGTCAATTCACGTTTGAATCCGGTGCAACCGGTACTTATGCCGCGGTGGAACTGGATGAAACCAGCAATACCGCTGTGCTGATCGCCGAGAAAGATGGGGAAACTATCGTTGGTACCGATGGCGGCGATGTGATCATCAGTGTTGCCAGCAGCAACACGTTGCTTGGTGGTGCCGGTGCCGATCAGCTCTATGGCGCGGTGGGGGACGACATACTCGATGGAGGTAGCGGCGACGATACACTTCTTGGCGGATTGGGTAACGATACGCTCACCGGCGGTGCCGGCAGCGATACCTTCAAGGTTGGCGGCGGCGATGTGGGCGCGGTCGACACGATCACTGATTTTGATGCGTCGGCCAACAGTGACGTACTGGATTTGCGCGATCTGCTGGTGGGTGAACACGCCGACGCCGAGAGCCTGGACAGCTATCTGCACTTCTCCTACGACGCGGGGACCAATACGACGGTGATTGACGTCATGTCGCAGGGCTCTGGCGTGGTCGATCACCAGATTCAGCTGGAGGCCTTCAATGCAACATTGTTTGGAGCCACTGACAGCGCCATCATTACGGACCTGCTGGCCAAAGGGAAATTGACTGTCGACGCGTGAATTCAGACGGTTTAGTGCTATGTTCCAGATAGCGTGCAACACTGCACCACGTTTCGAGAACCTTAAGCCGGCGAGGTAAAGCTGCAGGCCGGCCGAGGTCTTCATCAAGGGTGAACAGGCCCTAGCGCCCGACGATAGTGGTGCGGTATCCTTGTCATCCATGTACATGCCATTTTTCGGCCTGACACAGGCGCCATTTTCGCTCGCGCCGGACCCGCGCCTGCTGTTTATGAGCGACCGGCATCGCGAAGCGCTGGCGCACCTGCTGTACGGGCTGGGCGGCGGAGGTGGCTTTGTGCTGCTGACCGGCGAGATCGGCACCGGCAAGACCACGGTATGCCGCTGCTTTCTGGAGCAGATTCCAGCCCACTGCAACGTTGCCTACATCTTCAATCCCAAGCTCACGGTAACCGAGCTGCTGCAGTCGATCTGCGACGAGTTTCACGTCACGGTGCCCCAAAAAGAGCTGCTGCCGCTCACGGTCAAGGCCTTGCTCGACCCGCTCAACACCTTCCTGCTGCAGGCTCATGCCGCCGGACAGAACAACGTGCTGATCATTGACGAGGCACAGAACCTGTCTGCCGAGGTGCTGGAGCAGCTGCGCCTGCTCACCAACCTGGAAACCAGCGAGCGCAAGCTGCTGCAGATCGTGCTGATCGGCCAGCCCGAGCTGCGCACCATGCTGCTGCGGCCCGAACTGGAGCAACTGGCTCAGCGCGTGATCGCGCGCTACCATCTTGAGGCACTTACGGAGGCCGAGACGGCGCAGTACATTCTGCACCGCCTTGAAGTGTCGGGCCTGAATCGCGCGCTGCCGTTCGATCGCAAGGCTCTCAAACGCATCTACCAGCGTGCGTGCGGCGTGCCCCGCCGCATTAACCTGTTGTGCGACCGTGCCTTGCTGGGGGCCTTTGCGGGTGGCCAGGCCACGGTCAACTGCGGCATCGTCAACAAGGCGGCGGATGAGGTGTTTGACCAGCCGGAGCGTGCATCATCTTTAACACGGCGCTGGCAGCGCAGCCTTGCCTTGGTGGGCTTGAGTGTCGCAGCTGGCGCCGGGCTGCTTGCCATGGCCCGTTTCGTGACGCAGGCGCCGCAAGCGCCCGGGATCGCAGCAGTTGCCACGCCGACTGGTGCAGCCGCGCCCGCTGCGGTTGCGGCCTCCAGCCCGGTGGTGGCCTCTGCAGCAGCCAGCGCAAACCTCGCCCCGTCCGCGCCACCCCCCACCTTGCTGCGCGATGAAGACCAGGCCTGGCGCGAACTGGCGCAGGCCTGGAAACTGACCCCCGGGGAGGGCGACCCCTGCCAGGCGCTGCAGCGCGAGCAGGTGCGGTGCTTCAGCAGCAACACCAGCCTGGCCCTGATCCGCCAGCTGGGCCGCCCCGGCATCGTCAAGCTCGACAGCCAGAGCGGCTCGCCTTCTTATGCCTTGCTCACCGCCCTGACCGAAGGCAGCGCCACCTTGCGCGCCGGGGGCACCGAGCAGACCGTCACACTGGCCGCACTGGCCGCGCGCTGGCAGGGCGACTTTTTCACGCTCTGGCGTTCACCCGCGGGTTATGCAGGTCGCACCGTTGATGGCCAGGGCGGCCCGGTGGTCGAATGGGTTGCGGCCCGGCTGGCCGCGGTGGATGGCACGGCGCAGCCGACGGGCCGGCCCGTGCTGGATGCTGCGCTCAGAGCCCGCGTGCGCACTTTTCAACTGGCCCAGGGCCTGCCCACCGACGGCCGGCTCGGGCCGTTGACTTTTATGCAGCTCAATCGCACGGCCGGCGTGGACGAGCCGCGCCTTCGAACCGGGCCCTGACCCCATGTCTTACATTCTCGACGCCCTTCG
Source organism: Pseudomonas sp. (assembly GCA_050739855.1). Lineage (GTDB taxonomy): Bacteria > Pseudomonadota > Gammaproteobacteria > Pseudomonadales > Pseudomonadaceae > Aquipseudomonas. The sequence goes on along the minus strand of JBOICD010000354.1, from coordinate 193 downwards.
GAAGGCTGACGCCCAGCGCGAACGTGACCCGGCACGGGGCATCCATGCCCAGCCCTTGCAGGTGTCACCGCTCGAGCCACGTGAAGGCTATCAGACCCGGCTTTGGCTGGGGGGAGCGGCAGCGGTCATCGGCGCCGGCTTGCTGGCCGTGGCGGCATGGCAGCTGGCCGGGCCCGCCGCGCCACCGGTCGTG
>JBOICD010000353.1:0-4253 GCA_050739855.1 Pseudomonas sp. | reverse complement strand
CTGTCATACCGTATCGCGGGGCAAGCCCGCTCCCACCCCCACAGTTACTTACGCAAACTCCCGCGTGCCATCTGCAACAACTCTCGTGCCTTGCCCGTCAAGCGCTGCAGCCCCGTATCCGGTTTCGGCGCCGCCAGCCCCTGCTGACGTACCCAATCCTTCCAGCGAATCCGCTCATCCCTGACCAGCCAGCCTTCCTGACGGGCAAAGCTTTCGGCCAGATAAAGACCGCGAGTGCTCGCTGGCAACAAGCGATCTTTTTTCAGTGTGTACAGCTCGGCGCGAGGGTGTCCGTCTTCCAGGGGCATCAGGTACAGGTCGGGGCGGGTGCGGTTGAGGCGGGCCACCAGTTGGTTTCCTTCAAGTCGTTCATCGACATGAAACAGGCTCAAGGATTTGGCTTCGCGCGGGACCTGCAGGCGCAGGTCATAGATCAGCTGCAACGAGGCGGTCGGCAGATGCACGTAGGCCCGTGGCCGCTCCAGTAGCCGCAGGTTGGCGCAGCGCACCGGCCGTGCCGCGCCGGATTGCGGTGTCAGGATAAAAGGCAGCGCTTCACGGTAATGCAGGGCATCGGCATAGGGCGCCGGTAGCCAGGTGTCGTTGAAGCGCCCCCCAAGCCAGCCTTCCGGCGTTTCCAGCAGGCATTCTTCAGCTACCTCCTGAATGGCGGTATGCAGCGGCAGGTTCAGTTCCTGGGCGGGCACATAGCCGGAAATCAGTTTCAGTACCACATCCCCACGGTCCTGGCGGCGCTGGCGGACCAGCACCCAGTAATCGCGGTTCTGCCAGTGCAGCGTCAGGCGCACCGAGACGCCCAGATTGGCCAGCTCTACGGCGAAGCGCTGGCTGTCGGCCAGGTGAATCTGTTTGCGCCGTTGCTGGGTCTGGGCGAAGTTCAGCGGCATGCCGATGCTCTGGTAGCACAAGCCTTCGGGGCTGGCTTCGACGTGCAGGGGCAGGGTCTTGAAGTTGCTCGGGTTCTTGCGGATCAGCGTTCGCGGCATGTCGGCTCCTTCTTGCGTTGGGGTCGGCCGCGACGGCGGCGTGGGCGTCAGCGATTCAATACGGCGGCAACAGTCGCCACGTTGTGGGCCAGGTGTACAGGGTTGATGGTGCCGACAATGGCACTGCTCACCCCCGGGTGGCCAAACAGCAACTCGAAACTGGCACGCACCGGGTCTACCCCCGGGCTCAGGCACACATGTCCGCTGGCCAGGGCCTTTTTTACCAGGATGGCTTTGCCATGCTCGGCGGCATAGTCGAGCACCGGGCGTTCTGCCTGTTCGTTCAGATTGTAGGTGACCATGGCGCAATCGCCGCGTTCCAGTGCCTTCAAACCACCTTCCACGGTCTTGCCGGACAAGCCGAAGCCGCCGATCTTGCCTTCCTGCTTCAGCGCCTCGAGGGTCTGATAGACCTCCTCATGCTCGAGGATGTGCAGGTCGTTGCCGTCGGAATGTACCAACACCAGGTCGATGTGGTCAGTTTCCAGGCGCTGCAGGCTGCGTTCGATGGAGAAGCGCGTGTGCGCGGCGCTGAAGTCGAAGTGCGATTGGCCGTTGTCGAACTCTTCACCGACCTTGCTGACAATCACCCAGTGATCGCGTTGGCCACGCAGCAGCGGGCCGAGGCGCTCTTCGCTGCGGCCATAGGCCGGAGCGGTGTCGATCAGGTTGATGCCCAGGTCACGGGCCTGGGCCAGCAGCATGCGGGCCTGGTCGTCGTCGGGGATGGTGAAGCCGTTGGGGTATTTGACCCCTTGATCACGCCCCAGCTTGACCGTACCCAGGCCCAGCGGCGAGACGTGCAGACCTGTGCTGCCCAAAGGACGATGCAGATCGTGGAGGGTCGGCAGGCTCATGGCAGCAGTTGCTCCCAGACCGGCAGGGCCATCGGTGGCCGTGGCAGTTCGGGAAGGGCGGTGTGAGCCCCCGGCTTGATCCCGTCGCGCTCAAGGCTGGCCAGGACCCGATCACTGAAATCCGGGGCCAGGGCCAGTTTGGTCGGCCAGCCGACCAACAGGCGCTGCTGTTCGGCGAGGAAGGCGTTGTCCGGGCGCACCAGGCCGGACTGTGCAGGTTCGGCGCGATCGATGCGCACGGTAGCCCAGCGCACCTGGCTCAGGTCGATCCATGGCAGCAGGCTGCTGACTTCCTTTTTCGCCGCGGCGATCTGTGCCTCAGGCTCGCGGGCAACGCCGTCGGCCTCGGCCAGGTCGCCACCCAGGTACCAGACCCATTGGCCATCGGCGGCCGGGTGGCTGGTAACAGTGATGCGCGGCTTGGGTCCGCCGCCCAGGCAATGGGCATACAGGGGTTTGAGGCTGGCGCCCTTGGCCATGACCATGTGCAGCGGGCGACGCTGCATGGCAGGCTGGCTCAGGCCGAGGGTTTCAAGCAGGGCGGCATTGCCGGCCCCGGCGCTGAGTACGATGCGCTGGGCACGGATCTCGCGGCCGTCGACGCGCAGCCCGGCCAGTTCGCCAGCTTCTTGCAGGGGTTCGATCTGTTCGCCAGCCAGCAGGCTGTCACCGGCCAGTTCGGCGAGCTTGTTCAGCAGGCTTGGCACGTCAATGACCAGTTCGGCCAGGCGATAGACTTTACCCTTGAAGGCACGATCCTGCAGCGCCGGTGGCAGTTGCTCGCCCTTGACCTGATCGACACGGCCACGCACCGCCTTGCTGGCGAAGAAGCTGGTCAGGTTGCCGGCGATTGTGCCGGGGGACCACAGGTAATGGGCGTCGGACAACAGGCGCACACCGGAAAGGTCCAGTTCGCCATTGCCTGCCAGCGCCTCGCTCCAGCGTCGCGGCATGTCGGCAATGGCTTCGGAGGCGCCGGTCAGTGCGCCATGCAGGGCATACTTGGCGCCGCCATGAATGATTCCCTGCGATTTGAGGGTCTGCTCGCCACCGAGGCTGGCGCGTTCCACCACGACCGTCGAGTAACCCAGGCGGCGCAGACGGGCATTGAGCCAGAGGCCTGCGACCCCTGCGCCGACGATCAGTACGTCGGTGGAAATAACGGATGGCATGCATGCACCTCACAAGCTTGGACAGAAGCCCAGTATACAGCCTGTGAGGCGGATCAATGCCCGGCGGTTTTCGAGAACACCTGGATCACCACCACGCCGCCGACAATCATGGCCATGCCGAACATCGCCGGGGTGTCCAGTTTCTGCCCGTAAATCACCAGCGCGGCGACGCTGATCAAGACAATGCCCAGCCCCGACCAGATGGCGTAGGCGATACCGACCGGAATGCTGCGCACCACCAGGGTCAGCATCCAGAACGCCACGGCGTAGCCACAGATCATCAGCAGCAAGGGCAGCGGGGTGCTCAGACCCTTGACGGCCTTCATCGAGGCGGTGGCGATGACTTCGGCGCAGATGGCGATAGCCAGGTAGGTGTAGGCATTCATGTCGGTGTTCCTCTGTTCTGGCTGGGCATTTTAGAGCAAGCCTGAATGGGGTAAAGTCATTACCTATCTTTTCTGGAGATAGCTTGCATGGCTGAACAGTGGAATCTGGAGCAACTGCGGCTGTTTGTCGGCGTCGCCGAGCAACGCTCGTTTTCGGCGGTGGCCCGCACCCAGCGCAAGGCGCAGTCGGCGGTGAGCACTGCCATTGCCCTGCTCGAGGCGGACCTGGGCGTCACCCTGTTCGAGCGTAGCAGTGGCCGTCAGCCGCGATTGACCGAGGCCGGCGCGGCCCTGCTGGAGGATGCGCGTGAGTTGTTGCGTCAGTGCGAGCGTCTGGACGGTCGGGCGCTGGCGCTGATGCGCGGCCAGGAGGCGCAGTTGCGGGTCGCCCAGGACGAAGCCATGCCTTATCAGCCCGTCATCGACAGTCTCGACGAACTGGCCCAGCAGTTCCCCATGCTGGAAGTACAACTGGCCAGCGGTGCCCAAGGTGACGTGGCGCGCAAGCTGGTCGAGCGCCGTGCTGACCTGGGCTTGCTGTTTCGTCATGAGCGCATGCCGCCAGCGTTGGAGCGCCGCGCCTTGGGGAAGGTGGAGATGGTCACCGTCTGCGCCGTCAATCATCCCTTGGCGCAGCTGGGGCAGGTCAATCGACAACAACTGGCACGCCATCGCCAGTTATTGATTGCCCCGCAGGAAAGCGGTTACCCCGGCGGCGAGCCAATCAGCCCGCAGATCTGGCGTGCCGACAGCTTCTACGCCATGGCCGAGTTGTTGATGCGCGGGCTGGGCTGGGCCTGGTTACCCCGGCATGTGGTGCAGTACCCGACT